>DASVGM010000395.1:0-12309 GCA_036379555.1 Pirellulales bacterium
CCTTCATTTTTTTGTCCGCATGTTGTTCATTTCATTCCACGTACAAAAACTCGTTGGCGTTCAGCAGCACATGGCAAAAATCAATCCACGATTGCAAAGCAGAGGCACTCGCGTCATCGCAGGCCGCGGCTTGCGCGTGCAGAAAATCCAGCGCGGCGGCCGCCTCGGCGCTGGTCGGCCCGCGGCCGAAGGCGATTTGGTAGGACAGGGCCACGTGCCGTGTTTCGTCGCCTTCTTCCGCGCACACCCGCCGGGCGAAGGCGGCGGCGCGATCGAGCGTGAATTGGCTGTTGATGAGCATGAGCGATTGCAGAGGCGTGGTCGTCACGTCGCGGCCGGCGGCACTGGCGATCCAATAGGGCGCGTCAAACGCATCGAGCAACGGCACGCGCGTGTTTCGCATGACACGCAAAAAGACCGAACGACAAGGCGCCTCCTTCGCCTCGCCAGGTCCGCCGTCAACCGGCCGCAACTCACCGGCGACGGCATAAAACGAATCGCGAATTTGCTCGGCGTCGAGCCGCCTGACGGTGCCGCGCCAGTAGAGGCGGTTGTCTGGATCTTTGGCGATGCCCGCCGCCGCGCCGCTATGGCTCGACGACTGGCGATACGTGGCCGACAAGAGAATGCGGCGGTGCAACTGTTTTAAGCTCCAGCCATCGGCCACGAAACGGCAGGCCAGCCAGTCGAGCAACTCAGGATGCGAGGGCAGGCCGCCGAGTTTGCCAAAGTCGCTCGCATTGGCGGCCAATCCGCGACAAAAATGGTGCTGCCACACACGGTTCACCATGACTCGCGCGGTGAGCGGGTTCTCCGGCCGCGTCAGCCAAGTAGCCAACGCCGCGCGGCGGCCGGTGCTTTGGCCGGAGGCGGGCGGCACGATCGCGGCGGGGCCGTCATCGAGCAAAGTTAAATAACCCGGCTCGACGGCAACGCCCTTTTTCGGAATCACGGTTTGCGACGCCGCCGGCCCGATTTCCGAGGCGGCCATCACTTGCCGCAGCGGTGCGGGTTTCAGGGCGTCGAATTGGGCCAACTCCTTACGCAGTGCTTCAAGCTGTTTCTTGGCGTCGCCCTTGATCTTGGGGTCGAGCCGGTCATATTCCAACGTCACCTGGCGGAAGGCGAGGTCGGCAAGTTGCCGCTCCAGCGGAAGTCGTTCGCCGGCCGGCTTGGCGATCATCGCCTGAATGTCGTCGGGAAACCTTCCCACGGCGACCATCCTGGCCTTGTCACGAAACGGCGCTTCGACCGCTTCAATCGCTTGTCGCACATGGGCCGATTGCGTTTCCCACTCGGCCAGCCGCGCGGCGCGGCCCGCCAGTTCGTCGGCGGTGGCGGCGGGCAATTCGGCATAAGGCGTAAGCCCGGCGAAAAACGCGCGCAGGCGGAAGTAATCTTTTTGCAACAGCGGATCGTATTTGTGATCGTGACAGCGCGCGCATTGCAGACCGAGGCCAAGAAACACGTCGCCCGTGGTGTCGGTGAGATCGTTGAGAATGATTTCCCACTGTCCGCGCACGTCGCGGCTGTTGTATTCATAAATGCCGCAGCGCAGATAGCCCGTCGCCGTCAATGCGTCGGGATTGTCAGGAAACAATTCGTCGCCGGCCAATTGCTCTTGCACGAAGCGGTCGTAGGGTTTGTCGTCGTTGAACGCGGCGACGACATAATCCCGAAACCGCCAGGCCAAGGGGCGATAATCGTCGGCGCGATAACCGTCGGAATCCGCATATCGCACCAGGTCAAGCCAGTGGCGCGACCAGCGCTGGCCATATTTCGGACTGGCTAGCAGCCGCTCCACCAACCGCTCGTAAGCGTCGGGCGAAACATCCTCGGCAAATTCCCTCGCTTCGGCCGGCGTGGGCGGCAGACCGGTCAGATCAAAATAGACGCGCCGCGCGAGTGTCTGCCGGCTGGCCTCGGGGGCGGGTCGCAAACCGCCTTCGCTGAGTTTTTGAAAGATAAAGCGGTCGATCTCGTTGCGCGACCAACCCTCATCGGCCACGACGGGCGGCAGGGACGATCGCAGCGGCTGAAAGGCCCACCATTGCCGGTCTTCGGCACTGATGCCGCCGGCGGTTGGGGCCGCTTCCGTTGTGGGCCACGGCGCCCCGATCGCCACCCAGCGCGTGAGAATTTCGATTTGTTCGTCGCTCAACTTGCCGCCAGGCGGCATCTCCAACGATTGGTAGCGAACCGCGTCGATGAGCAAACTTTCGTCCGCCTGGCCCGGCACGATGGCCGGTCCCGAATCACCGCCGGCGAGCAACGTGGAGATATGATCGACTCGCAGGCCCGATTTCTGCTGCTTGGGGCCGTGGCATTTGAAGCAATGCTCGGCCAGCAACGGGCGGACCTGTTTCTCGAAGAATTCGATTTGTTCGGCCGTCGGTTCGCCGCCAGAGGGTGGCTCGCCCGCTCCTGCCGCCAACGCCGAAACGTGGGCCAGAGTGGCCAATAGCGCGAAATTGATAAATCGAGTCATACGTTTTTGCCTGCGATACCGGTAGCCGAAGCCGCCTTTCCACCGTATTTTAACGATTGGGCGGCCCGTCGTCGCCTGTTTAATTTGATAACAGTTGACTTTACTTGATCGGCCCTTATGGGACGGCAAACGAATGCCCGTCATACTAAAGCGGGGTCAAGAACCGTGACCGGCAGACCGCGAAAGTGACCGCCGTTGAACGTCAGTAAATCGCTAATCCCATAGGCCTGCATTGCGGCAACGAGGCGCACACCGTGTGCTCGAAAGCCCATCACACCGTGGGCTTCAACCAGCGCCAGCCAACGGTCGCTGAGGTGATCTCGATCCGGAAGAAGCGTGAAGCGTCTACGGAAAAAACGCACCCATTGTCCCGCCTGGACCGTCGTCATTCCAAGGCCGTTGAGTCCAACCGGTGGCGGGCCTGTCTTGCGTGTCGCCACGGCCCAGAACTCGTAAAAGTTCTGTGGGACCACAATTAGCCGCTCTCCGCGTGCCACGAGCCTTTGAATCGCCCCACGCGCCATGGCGCACTGCGCGTCGTTTGACCGCGTTATCCGCGTGAGAAGGTTCGTGTCGAGCAAAATCATTCAATTTCCATTCGCGAATAAATCGCCTCGCGCGAGTCATCCACCTCCGGCACATCAACCATGAATGGAATCATTCCGGAAAAAATGTCCTCGTCAACGTCGGGGCGTGCGGCGGTTACGGCCGCCACAGGCTCTTCCACGAAAACAATGGCCGCCCGAACCTCGCCAACGATCTGAATCAGACTGTCGACAATTTCTTGCTTCGATCCCTTGAGAACGTGCGTTTCCACCAATCACCTTACTTTTCTTAATGGGCGTCTGATTAGCTCCTGCCTTTTCGCAGGGCGATAGCCGAAACCGCCTTTCCGTCTTATTTTACTGATAGGTGCCCCGTCGTCACCTGGTGGGATTGATAACACTTGATTTTACTTGATCGGCCCTGATGGGACAAACATTGAACGCCGTGACCGGCCTGGACGAACCGTTTTTGAGCATTGATGAACAGGTGTTCGTAGTTCCGGAGGTTGGCTCGCACGAGGTTGTCAACGAACAATTCAAAGTGGTGGCCTTGCTTCGTGGCGACTGCCACCTGGACGCCGACGGCTACGATCCCGTCCGCATCGAACGCGGCGACGTGTTGATCGTTCCAGAAGTTTGCCGTTACCGCTACCGTCTGCCGTCGTCGCGGGGCGGCATGCGCATACATGCCGTGCGGCTCTTGCTCGACCCGCGATTTGCGCCGCCGCGGCCGGCCGGACAATCCATCGCGGCCGCGCGCAGTGACGACGACGCCAACATCAGCGCCTTCGTCCGCGAGCGATTGTGCCGCGTCGCCGTTGTTCCGGCGCAACGGAACGTCGCGATTGCGGGCGTGCTCGGCGAGTTGCGCGAGGAAGCGGAGCGGAGTCTGCCGGGGCATCGCTGCCGCATCACGGCGTTATGCGCATTGCTGATGGTTCACCTGGTCCGGCAGCTTGCCGCGACGGATCAGGCCGATCCATCGCAAGCCCAGCGGAGCGGCGCCCGGCTGGTGAACATTGCCAAAGAATACCTCCTAAAAAACCTGGCGGCGCCGTTACGCCTGGCGGATGTCGCCCGGCATTTGGACGTGAGCGCGGAGCACCTGGCGCGCGTGTTCCGGCGCGAAACGGGCCACACGGTATTTGAACAACTCGAACAGTTTCGCTTGGAGCAAGCGCGGACGTATTTAATCAGCTCCGATTGGTCGGTGGCGGAAATCGCCGCACGCACCGGTTACAGTTGCGCCAGCATCTTCAGCCGCAACTTTCGCCGCCGCGTTGGCGCCAGCCCCTCGCACTACCGGCAAGACCGCTGGCGCGAAGCCGACTTAGGCCGCTCACCGGCCGGCCAACCGCATGTCGGATAGCGAGCATGTAGGGTGGGCATTGCCCACCACGAGTACACGGTGGGCAATGCTGCCATGTTCGTGCTCTCCATGATGATCGTGGCCGCGTTCTTCCACGTAAGATAGAACGGCGGCCAGTGAAATGCCGGCGATCAACGCCAACGACAGCGCGACGCGGTCGTGAGAGTGGAATTGCAATTCCGGCAACAGGTCGCTGGTGGCAATGCACAAAAACGCGCCGGCCGCGAACGCCAGGGCCGCGCCGGTCAGATGCGAGGCCTCGGCCGCTGTCGGATCGGCCGCCAGCGTGTAAAGAATGGCGCCCACGGGAACACAGGCGGCGTAAAGGCCGTTCACCAGGTGCCGCAGGGCCGCGGAGCGGCCGGAGACGGCCATCAACGTGCCCAGCGTCAAAGAGTCGAACGGTTTGTGCAACACGATCACGAGAAACACCACCACGCCCGACCAGGCGACCTGCTCCTTTGACTCCGCGAAAACGCTGGCGGCCAACGCCACGCCGTCCAACGTGCTGTGCAAGGCCAGGCCGGCGAAAGCCGCCTGCCAGGTCAGACGCGGCGCCCCGTGCGAGTGATCGTGCGCGTGCGAATGTTCCTGATGGCCGCCGGTGTGATCGTCGTGCCGGCAGGGCGCTGCCGCCTCGACCGGGGCATCGTGGTGATGAAAATGAAACACGCGCTCGACGAAGAACATAAACAGGAATCCGCCCAGCAGCCAGGCGACGGGGGCATTCACGTTGGGTTCCCAGGCGTAAATGGCGTGCGGTAGCAAATTGAGCAGCCCGACGCCCAACATGGCGCCGCCGACAAAGCTCATGGCGATCTGCAATCGCAGGTGGGTCAGGCGAAACCAATGCGGCACCAGGCCGCCGGCCAACGAAGCCAGCACCACGAGCGGACAATAAATGAATAACAGCGTTAGAGGCGACATGCGGCCTAGCGTAACGGTTTTACCCGCGCCGCGACAGGGTTAACTTTGCAGAGGCTATCCGAAAACTCGGATTTCGCCGTGGCAGCGTTTCGTGGGGCGGCTCGCCGAGCCGTCTTTCGCTTCCAGGCGGGCCGGCGGCCCGCCCCACGGCGCGTTTTTGGATAGCCACTCTAAGAAAAACACGCCCGGTCGAGAGAAAGGAAAGTGGCATCCATGCCAATCGCTCCGTCCTTGGATGTTTCCTGCTACCATTCGGGTGACATCGAATGGAACCAAGACAAAGCCATTTTCTCTCGAACCGGGCATGATTGTTCGCCCGTCATCAAACGACAACTAACCCGCCAGCCCATCCAACAGACGCCGAAACTTGGGCATGCGCTCTTCCAGGTAGCCCATCCAGGCTTTGGGATTCCAGATTTCGACGCATACGGCCGCGCCCACGATCATCACTTCGCCGCCCGGCTCGGCATGCAAAAACTCGCGAAAGCCTTCGGGCACAATCAGCCGGCCACGCGCGGCCAGTTGCACATTGCGATGGCGTGACGAAAGCAGTCGCCCGAGCAACTGAACCTGTTCTAGTTTCCCTTCCAGCTTGCCGGCGCGCATTTTGGCTTGCACCAGGCCAATGCCGGCCGACAACTTGCTTTGCCATTGAGATGCGTTCCATAGACTTAGACAGCCGGGCCTTTCTTTGGCCAGAATCAACTCTTGTTCCTCGCCACCCAAGGCCGTGACCAGTTCGCCGGGAATCGCCAAACGATAGCGCTCATCAAACGTCCGTTGAAACTCGCCAAGGATGAACTCGTCGGAATCGGGCATCGGAGTCAGGCGGTGAATTTACCGGGCGTCTCCGTTCCCAGGTTTTTTAATAATGGGCTGATATTCCCACATCAAAGCCATCTCAAGCACGCTGTGGGTTCAAAACCCACGAATCGGAGTCTAACATCTTTGCCGACCAATGCAAGCGCCCGGTTAAAAAAATTTCGCCAGCCTGGATGATGCGGACAACCGGCGGCCCCGCGGGGGCTTTCGAGCTGGAAGCCGACGCATCAAGGCACTGGGGCCTTGTCCAGACTAAGAGGCAATCCGAAAACTCGGATTTCGCCGTGGCGGCGTATCGTGGGGCGGCTCGCCGAGCCGTCTTTTGCAGTCAGACGGGCCGGCGGCCCGCCCCACGGCGAGTTTTCGGATAGCCTCTAAATTCTCGGGTGCCGCGTGGCGGTCACCGTGTAGGATGGGCTTCCTAGCCCGTCACCAAGCGAACGTGACGGGCCAGGAGGCCCATCCTCCAGGAAGTCGCCCGTCGCGGCTGATATGAACCGAACAAAGCGACCGTTTCCTGGTAAAGTGGCGCGCCTGCGGTGAGGCTGCCGATAAGCGAAAAGTATCGGTTATTTCCTCATCGCGCACCCCAGGCACGCCTATCACTCCATGAATATTCCAGCACCGCATTTTCTTCTCTTCAGTGAAGCGAAGGGGAAGAAAAGGCAGGGCCAATGGAGGTTTGTCCTGCAAGCGGTCGATGGATCGGCGACCTTAGAAGCAGAAGATCAAGAGCCCGAAGTCGGCGGCGAGCGGCTAGAATTGCTGGCCGTCATTCGCGGACTCGAAGCGCTCGACCAGCCTTCGCGCGTCACGCTGTGTACGCCCAGCAAGTACGTAAGTCGCGGTATAGCTTACGGTTTGGAAGAATGGCGCCGCAACGCTTGGACCTGGGAGTGCTTTGGCGAAATGGTGCCCGTCAAAAACCGCGACCTTTGGCAGCGGCTCGATCGGGCACTCAACTACCACACCATTGAATTTCGCATTCAGCGCGCCGATCAACCGCACGTCGCTGAGGGTTCAGGGTTGGAGAGGGTTCAGGGTTCAGGGTTCAGGGTTCAAGAGCAGAGTGCCCCTGGCTCCGCGCTGGGTGCCGCCGCCGCGCCGAGCGCCAGACTAGATGTTCCTGGCAAGAACCCCGCCGGGATGGATGGCGTCGCAACTCCGTCTGCCGTAACCGTCAAATTGCGATCGGGTCATGCCGGTCAGCGGCTATCGGCCCGCATCAGCCGGTCGCTGCGCGAACGCGCCGAAAGCGTGAAGATTCGCTGTGGCCAACTCGGCACGGCCCTGCTGCCAAAGCCGTGGTTGTAATAAGGCATGTCCTCGCATCTCTCCTATTTCCATCCTCAACCCCCAACCCCTAATTCCGAACCACCAACCCCTCCTAAATTACCCGACTAGACAAATCAACTTAAATCCCCACAATCGCTAACAACGCAAGGAGCAACGCGTGCGAACGAGTGTACCATTGGAAAAGGTCAGCCGGCTGGTCGAAGGCCGGCATGAAAACCCGTTTGAACTGCTGGGACCACATGAAGTGGTGGAATCGGGACGCCGAGCATTGGCCGTGCGGGCGTTTTTGCCCGAATCGAGCCAGGCTTGGATTCTCGATCAGGGCGAAGGCGGCCTGCGCCCCATGCGCCGCATTCACCCGGCAGGTTTTTATGAAGCCATCTGCCCCATGAACGAAGCCACGACAAGACAGTATATGTTGCAAGTCGCCGACCAGCGCGGCAATCGTGCCACCCTGCACGATCCTTACTCCTTCCCGCACCTGCTCTCCGACTACGATCTGTACTTGCTGGGCGAGGGCCGCCACTGGCGGAGTTACGACAAGCTCGGCGCGCAACTGCGCACGGTCGATGGCGTCGATGGCGTGAATTTCGCCCTCTGGGCGCCCAATGCCACCTCCGTGAGCGTCATCGGCGACTTCAACGGCTGGGATATCCGCCGCCACCCCATGCGTAAGCATGTTCCCAGCGGCTTTTGGGAACTGTTCGTGCCCGGCTTGAGCGAAGGCACGCTCTACAAATACAGCATCCGCCATCAAGACCAGCTTTTGGAAAAAGCCGATCCTTACGGTTTTGGCGCCGAGGTGCCGCCGCGCACGGCCTCGAAAGTGGTCGATCTGAGCCGTTATCATTGGCACGACGAAAAATGGCTCGCCGAACGGCCCAAGTTCAATTCCTTCGATCAACCGATGTCATTTTACGAAGTGCATCTGGGCAGTTGGAAGCGGCCGGGCGACGACCAGCAGCGCTGGATGAGCTACCGCGAGATGGCTCACGACATGGTCGATTACGCCAAGAACATGGGCTTCACGCACATTGAGCTGTTGCCCATCAGCGAGCACCCGTTCTCCGGTAGCTGGGGCTATCAGACGATCGGCCACTATGCGCCAACCTCGCGCTTCGGCACGCCGCAAGATTTCATGTACTTTGTCGATCACTGCCATCAGAACGGGCTGGCGGTGATTCTCGACTGGGTGCCGGCCCACTTCCCCCGCGACGCCCACGGCCTGCGCGAGTTCGACGGCACCGCCCTTTATGAGCATGCCGATCCGCGCCAGAGCGAGCACAAAGATTGGGGCACGCTCATCTTCAACTACGGCCGCCACGAGGTGAGCAACTTCCTTTTGTCGAACGCGCTGTTCTGGCTCGACAAATACCACCTGGACGGGCTGCGCGTCGACGCGGTGGCCTCGATGATCTATCTCGACTACAGCCGCAACGAAGGCGAGTGGGTTCCCAATCAGTTCGGCGGTCGCGAGAATCTGGAAGCGATCGACTTCCTCAAAGAGTTGAACATTCAGACGCACCTGCAATATCCGGGCGTGTTGACCATCGCCGAGGAATCGACGGCCTGGACCGGCGTTTCGCGGCCGACCTACGTGGGCGGCCTCGGCTTCAGCCTGAAGTGGAACATGGGCTGGATGAACGACACGCTCCGCTACATGCGGCACGAGGCGATTCATCGCAAGTACCATCACGACGAGCTGACTTTCAGCCTGATCTACGCCTTCCACGAGAACTTCGTGCTGCCGCTCTCGCACGATGAAGTGGTGCATGGCAAGGGTTCGCTCCTGGATCAGGTGCCCGGCGACCTGTGGCAAAAATTCGCCAACCTGCGGATGTTGTTCAGCTACATGTGGACGCATCCGGGCAAAAAGCTGTTGTTCATGGGCGGCGAGTTCGGCCAATGGAACGAGTGGAATTATGACAGCAGTCTGCAATGGGACTTGTTGCAATGGGCCTCGCACCAGGGCTTGCAAAAATGCGTCAGCGACTTGAACCAACTTTATCGCCGCGAGCCGGCCTTGCACGAGGTCGATTTTGAAGGCCACGGTTTTGAATGGGTCGATTGCCACAACGCCGACGACAGTGTGTTGAGCTACATTCGCAAGGCGAAGAACCCCAACGACTACTTGCTGGTGGTCAGCAACTTCACGCCGGTGGTGCGTCAAGGCCACCGTTTGGGCGTGCCGGAGCATTGCTGGTATGAAGAGATTTTCTCCAGCGATTCTTCATTCTACGCCGGCAGCAACGTGGGCAACTATCCCGGCGTGCAAGCCGAAGAACAGCCCAGCCACGGCCGTCCCGCCTCGATTCGCCTGACGTTGCCGCCCTTGGCGACGGTGGTGTTGAAACCGCGCCGGTAGTAGGCGGAAGTTTTAGGGTACAGCATTCAGCGCGGCTCCGCCGCCGTGGCCGCAAGGTCAGGGCGGCGGGGCCGTCGTCTTTTACTCCCTCTCCCTCCGGGAGAGGGCTGGGGTGAGGGCGGCGCGCCTCCTAAAGTGCGCCCGATTCATCGCCGCCTTCACTTCTCGCGGAGCGACCTTTGCTTTGAACCTGTCTCGGCCGACCATGCCTCGTTTCGCTCGTCCATGATCAGCCGCCAGGCTTCGCGGCGCAGGACTTCGGCTTCGAGGAAGTCGATGGCAGCGTCGTAGTCGCCGCGGATGGCGGCGATTTTCCGGCTGCGATCGAGCCATTGGACACCTCGCAAGTAAGATTCACGAGCCTCCGCGAGGTGTCCCAGTTGCCGGTGCGCCATCGCCCGCGCAAACCAGTACCGGCCCTCAACATAGTGTGGTTCGTCATTTGAAATCAGCGGCTTTTCTTGCCGCAGAACTTCCGCGAATTCTCCCTCACGATAATAAACCAGCGGCAGCATGTCCCACGATTTCCACATAGACGCGGCCACGTCGCATCGCCACCGCGCAATTTGCGCGGCATCGATCTCGCCTTGCGGGGCGGAAAACGCAAGGCGAGTGCCTGCGTACCAGCTCCCCCTGTACAACCCTAAGAACATGTCGGGCACCGAATCGCGCGGTTCGGCTTGCACGGCGCGTCGGTCCTGCTCGAAAAGCTGCTCGCGCAAACGCCGATATTCGGTCATTCTTCTCGCCAGAAGTTGCGCCGCTCCACATTCAAACCAGATCGTCAGATCCGGCGCGTCGGGCGACGCCGGCGAACAACAAACGGCGCGCCGATAATGGTCGGCGGCGCGCGACCAGCTTCCTTCGACCGCCGCCCGGCGAGCCGAAGCGAGCCAACGCTCCGCATCGTGCTCGCGGAGCGCCGCCACACGCTCAAAAGTCAGCGGCATTTCAAAAAGCTCAAACCAGCGCCACTGCACCCAGTGCGGAAACAGCGCTCCCATTTGAGGCGGCTCGGGAGTTGATGGTATTTGGTCGAGTGCGGCGCAGTACAGCCGCGCGGCTTCGCCGTGGTGGCCCAACTCGGCATGGCAGCGCCCAAGGTCAACCAGCCCGACGATGCTCTCCAGGTACGTCGCGCCAAGTTGCTCAAGCGCTGCAATCGCTTCGCTCCAAAGGCCCGCACGCATCAGCGCATCTGCCCGGTTTGGCGCCTCGTCTGGCGTGTGTTCAAAGTTAACGGTCAGCTCCGGCAGGCGGCGATTCAACCACGCCGCCGCATCGCGCGTGGCCGGTGTGTCATCGATGTAAAGCGAGTCGAGCGATGTCAGGTCGGCGAGGACGCGTAGGCCCTCGCCGGTAACCGCGGTGCCCGTCAAGTCGAGAAATCGCAACCTTCCTAACGCCGCAAGCGAGGCAAGCCCGCGATCTGTAATCAGTGTCCTCTCCAGCGTTAGGCACTCGAGTTGTGTCAGCTTGGCGAGCGACTCCATACCGGCGTCGCCCACGGCAGTGTCGGAAAGGTAGAGCGAAGTTAGCCGCCGAAGGTCGGCCAGGTACTTCGAGCCTTTATCGGTGACCTTGGTTCCACTGAGATTGAGGCTTTCGAGATCGGACATCCTCGCCAGGTGTTTCAGCCCAGCGCAAGTAACCGCTGAATCCTCAAGGCCGAGATACTTCAGATGAGTCAGGTTGCCAAGATAAGCGAGGCCGGCGTCGGTGATCGGCTTAGGCAAGCGCGCGCAATGGAGCGACAAACGCCGCAGTCGTGATCCGCGGTTACGGATTTCCAAACATTTTAGGTTGCGAAACTCGCCGATGCGGACCAAGGCCACGTCACCGCAGAGCGCATCGGTTATATGTAAACGCTTCAGATTTGGCAGCGCGCCGACCTCGGCGAAATCTTCGTCTAACACGACGCCGAGCCAAAGTATGCGGACGCCCGGCAGGTCGCCACAGTGGTTAAAGTCTGTTCCATCGCCGCGCACGTCGTCGACACGGCGAAAAAAGTCAATTCCCAACGCTTCGCGGAGCCTGCCGGGGATCGACCGTTCGAGCCGCTCTCCCACTGTCGGCGGACTCTCGAAATTCCAAACGTCGTCCACGTTGTCGTTTGGCAAGCTGGAGTCATAATAGACGACTTCCGCTCCCGATTCGGTCAACGCCGCGACCGCCCGCTGTTGCCGGCGAACTCGCTCGGTATTCCAACCCAGCACGAGGCAAACGGCGACCGTTAATAGCAGCAACGATCTAAGGCCGTATTGAAACCGCAGGCGGCGTAAAAATCGAAATCGACTACCGCGTCGGGCACTGCGGTTGCGGCAGGCCGTTTCCATGTTATTCGCTCCGGAAGAATGCGTTGCCGCCATTAAATTCGGTCAATATAACGCACGCGGGCAGGAATGAGACAATCGGTACCTCCGGAGGATGGGCCTCCTGGCCCGTCACCAGCCAAGGTGACGGGCTAGGAAGCCCATCCTCCCCGAGCGTGAAAACG
>DASVGM010000396.1:0-3122 GCA_036379555.1 Pirellulales bacterium
CATTTCCGCCACTGGCCTGCGCCGCGGCGACACGGCGCAGCGAGCAATTGTCTGGGGCAGCCGCCTGGCGGCGAGCGCGCTGATTTGCCAACTTTTGACCGGACTGTGGCTAGTGGTGTCGATGCCGGCCGGCAGCCAGCAAATGCTGCTGGGCGACGACGCAATGGCAGCCTTGCTCTTTGGCGGTTCGCTTTTGATCACGTTCCTGACGCTGCCGCGACTGGCCGCGGCCGCATTTGGCGAGAGCGACCGGCGGGCCGCGGCGCTCAACCTGGCGCTGGTGCTGTCCGTCGTGCTCCTGATGACCGCCGCGCGGCATCGTACGCGGAGTTTGTTGCTCGCTCGTGGCGCGCACCGGCCCGCAAGCGCCCAACCCGATGGGCGATGATATCGCCGCCAAGAGGCCACTCCACAGGGCTACGCCACGGCAACCGCCTTTCGCCTGCGTGCGGATTCCGTCTGCTTCTGGCAAAGTGTCAAGGCATCCAGCGCCAGCTCTCCGTCCAAAAGCCGCGATGGTTGCCCGCTGCGAACGGCCTTCACCGCGTCGGTCAGTTGGGCCACGAAGCCATCGATTTCTCGCGGCTTGGGCTGCTCGACTTTGCCGCGCGCGGTAAGTACGGTCAGCGGCGTGAGCGTTACCGCCTCGCCGGCGAGCACGGCGGAGTCATAGCTCACCGTGGCTTTCTCAAAGTAGACCTCAAAGCCGTGAGTGAAGCTGCGCCCCTGCTGATGAATCACCCCGCCGGTGGCCGTCACCAGGGTGTCGTCGCCAAAGTTGAATTGCGTGTTGAAAAACTCGACGACCTCTCCGCGCGTGCGCCCGATTGTTTGCACCGACTTGGGCAGGCCCCACAGCAAGCGGATAAAATGCGCGTCGTGAATGTGCAGATCGACAATCGGGCCACCCACGCTCTCAGGATCGTAAAAATCCTTGAGCCAGAGCGGGTCGGCGATGATGCGCTTAAAATTGCCGCCCAACAAGCGGCCATATTTGCCGCTTTGCGCCGCCTGACGTACAAAGGCGAATTCCGGGACAAACGGCAACACATGGGCAATCAACAACAGTCGCCCGGCTTGCTGGGCGGCCTTGACCATGCGTTTGGCGTCGGCGGTGTGGAGAGCGATCGGCTTTTCGCAAATCACGTGCTTGCCGGCACGCAACGCGGCGACTGCGGCGTCGGCATGCAACTTGGGCGGCAGGCAGATGTCAACCAGGTCGATCTTGGGGTCGGCGAGCAACGCCGCCAGGTTCTCATATCGAGCGATCGGCCCCAGTTCCATCATGGCCCCCGGCGGACCAAAGTTGCCCTTGATTGAACGCCAGTCGCCGGCCAGCTTTTTCTTGTCGCGCGTACAGATGGCCGAGACCTTCGCTCCCGCCGTTTTTTGATACGCCAGGTAGTGGGTCATGCCCATGAAACCAATGCCAACAATGCCGACGTGAACCATAACGCGCTCCGGTTGTAAAACTTGGGTGATGTGTGTGAGAGAGTGCCGACGTATTTTCTCTTTCCTTGGGCGGCCGTCAAATGCAACCCGCACAATTCGCTCTGGCGTTCATTCCCGCGCGCGGCTAATCTTTGCCGCCCATCGGGCTATCCGGGAACTTACGCGCCATCCAATGTCAAATAATAGCCAGGTTGACCCCGCTTCCGCCGTTTTACCACTTCCACCGGCTCCTCTAAATCGACTCGACCGCATCAGCTTGCCGGTCTTTTTCGCGGTGTTTTTGATTCTGGCGGGCCTAGTCGTTGCGCGGTCGTCGTTGTTAGAGCGCCGCTACGGCGACTGGAATGTTTTCGCTCGTGCCGCCTGGGCCGCGCGTTCGGGCGCCGATCTGTATGACATTACCGACGACAACGGCTTTCACTACCATTATCCGCCGACGTTCGCCCTGTTGCTGGCGCCGTTGGCCGACGCCCCACCGGGCGCCCCGCGCAGCGGCTTGATGCCGTATCCTTTAACCGTGCTTTATTGGTATTACTTTAACCTCTTTTGCCTGGGGGTTTCCGCGCATTGGCTGGCGTTGGCCGTTGAAGGTTCCTCGCCAGTGTGGTCGCGGCCAGACTGGCGCTACAGTCGCGGTTGGTGGGGTTTGCGGCTCTGGCCGCTGCTGGCTTGTTTGCCGCCGGTCGGCCATACTTTGATTCGAGGCCAGGTGGGAATGCTGCTTTTGCTGCTGCTGAGCGGCATGATTCTGGCCTCCGTTCGCGGCAAAAGCTGGCAAGCCGGAGGTTGGTTGGCAGGCGCCATCTGTTTGAAGATCATTCCGGCGCTGTTGCTGATTTATCCGCTGCTCCGTCGCGATGTGAGGTTTCTGGCCAGTTGCGCTGCCGGCTTGCTGCTGCTGGCGGTGGCCGTGCCGGTGGCAGTCCGCGGGCCGGAGCAAACCTGGCGCGACTATCAAAAATGGAACCAGGTGATACTGTCGCCGGCCGTCGCGGGCGGCAGCGACACGTCACGGGCGAACGAGTTGCTGAACGTGACGGCCACCGATAGCCAGTCGTTTTTGGCCATGCTCCACAACACCACCTATCTCGATCGCGAGACGCGGCCGCGCCAGGCGTCCTCGCTGACTCGCTGGCTGGCGCGGCTGGCCGGCGGCACGCTCTTGCTGGCGGTGCTGGCTGCCTCATGGCGCGCTCTCAGGCCGCGCGGCGGCGCCTCGTTGCCCGACGCGCCGGCAACCATCATCACCTGGGGCGCGCTGATCGAGGTGATGTTGCTGGCAAGCCCGGTTTGCCATTTGCATTATTTTTGTCTTTCCATGCCGCTGGTCGCCGGCTTGATGGCGGTGGCTTGGAAGGATCAGACCCGGCCGCCATTGGGATTGGCATTATCCGTTTTGGTGGTGTTGAACGTGGCAGCCAACACGGTGCCGCATTTCGCGGGCATGGAGGTTTGGCGCGATGTGGGGTTGGCCGCTTATGCCGCTGTGGGCTTGATTCTGGCGGCGATCATCGTTCTCTGGCGCCGGCCGGCGGCGAACTTGGCAAAGGCGACCTTGCTTCCTGCCAAAGCCGCGTGATTTCGGTTGCTGACATTCGACGCCGGTCGGTTATATCGAACCAGGATTGAGGCTTTCCGAGATCGGGAGCTCATCGCGTCATTTTGCCAGT
>DASVGM010000397.1:0-7954 GCA_036379555.1 Pirellulales bacterium
GAGCGAACGATGGCCTATGGAGCGGCGCTCACCAAGATCCCTTTCGGTCGCCAGCTCGATCTGGCGCTGTATGGGGTTCAAGTGACGTCACTGGCTATTCACGAGGCTTTATTGGCGTGGATTGTCTTCGCCGGCTTTCGGCTGCGCAAGGCAATGGCAGACGCCAATCGGCCTACTTCGCCCTCTTTGAATCAGCCGTCCCTCCAAGCTAACGTCTTGTTGGCGCTTGTCGGCATTGCCACGGGCTATTTATGGACACTTATTCTGTTTGCGCGCGGCGGCCAGCTTGGGCTACGAGGGCGATTGCACCCTACCGAATTTGGTGGAAGGTGGGGTGAAAATGACGGTCACTTGGTTGGCTGGATTGCCGCGCTTTCGGCCGGAGCAATAATTATCTGCAGCCTGTTGTTCAAATCGAGATGGTGGGGGCTCGCCACAGGTTTACTGATGGGCTTGGCGCTTAGCTTTTTTGTTCTGAAACATTAAGCGGCGCGGCGCCCCATTGCCGCATCGGATTATCACGGCACCCGCTCGACGACATTTCGCCACTCCGGTGGATCGGCCGGTTTGGCAAGCAATTCCAGATCATGCACCATTTGCCCGATCGTAAGCGGCATTCGATCGCCCCAGACCCAGCCGGCAAAAAGCATCCCTTGACGTTGCCAACCCTCGGCGCGGGCCTTGAAACGACAACCTCAGCCACACTGGTGAACGCGCCTCGGCCTTCAGCGCTCGATCCACTTCATCGAGCTCCGATCTGATCTCGGCATCGCTCTCCCATTGGTTGTCGTAGTGATAGCCGCCGCCGCACCTTGGGTGGCGAATCGGGGTCATCGGCAAGCCACCCATCCTCGAATTTTATCCATAAGTGGGGTGTAACCGAGGTGACTTGTCACGCCACCGCCGGCCGACGGTGGCTGCGATTCACAAACATGAAAATCGACTAAAAATGCCGCAAGCCATTGGTAATACATGCGTTAGGACAAAAATCGCCTCGGCGCGCCGGTGCGCACGGAAAACATGCCAAGCCAGTCGCGCGCCAGAATACGGGGAGTGCGACAACCTTTCACTCCCAGGAGAAAACCAATGACGATTTTATGGCCAAACCCCTCGCCGCGCGTAGCACCGGAACAGTCCATCCTGGCGACCGTGCCGCGGCAACAAGACCGCCTGCGCGGCTGCATCGAAAAATAGGAGATTCATCTCACCATGCTCGGTGGCGAAGCCGCCTGGAATTGGATCTTGTTGGGCGCGCACGAGTCGGAACCCGTCAAAAACGCATAGATGACACATAGGTGACACATAGATGACATGCAAAAACGCATAGATGACACATAGATGACACGAAAAACGCATAGATGACACGTTTCTCGCAGAGCTTGCCGGCCGCAGGGCCGCGGCCTGGCGCAAGGGCGAAGCGTCCCTGGCGACCACCGCCTACAAACGAAGCGCAAACGACGACCAAAAGCCAAGCCTTGCCCGACGGATTGAAGCGATCGAGCCAACAAGCGCCGCCGCGCCCAAACCTATTCGTCGCGAAAGGGCTTCTTCTCGCCGTAGAGGTCCAGTCGCGATTGGATCTCCGCGCGATCGGACTCAGGGGCGCAGGCCAGGGCCTGTTGAGCATACTTGGCCGCGTTCTCGAAGTCGCCGCTTTCGGCGTAAGCCGCGCCAAGCACGTCCAGACACCAGCTATCTTTCCACTGCGAGAGCTTGCAGGCGTATTCCGCGAGTTCCACCGCCTTCTTCGCATCGCGGCAACGCTCCACCGGACACGTCGCACGCGTCCAGGCGGGAGAGGCATAGGCGCTGGGGTCGGTCGGATCGAGCTTGGCGGCACGATGGTAATCGTCCAGGGAGCGATCCAGCTCGCCTTGAAACGCCAACGCCCGCGCGCGAATACGATAGGGCACGGCGAGCGCCGGGTCCAAGGCGATCGCCCGGTCGCAATTGGCGATCGTTTTCGCATAGTCCTTCATGCTCAAACGCGCGGCGGCCGCGTTGGCCCAATAAACCGCATCGTTCGGTTTGAGTTTCAAGGCCGCGTTGTAATCGGCGATGGCCGCTTCAAATTCCTTTTTCGCCTCGTGAATCACGGCCCGGTTATTGAGCAAATCGTGATTCTTGGGCTGACGCCCGATGGCCTCGGTCAAGTCGGCCAGGGCGGCGTCAATGTCGCCCTGTTCCCACTTGGCATTGGCGCGAGACTGATACCAGAAGGCTTTATTCGGTTGCGCGGCGATTTGCGTGGTAAAGAACTCAACGGCATGCTCCAACGGCACCACCTCGCGGCTGCGCACCCAACCCTCTTTGCCTTCGGGCGAGTGAATCCAGACCCAATCGCCCTGCTGCTGCAACATGGTGCAACGCAGTTCGGTCCACTTGCTGCCGGGCTTGTTTTTCACCCGTAGTTCGGGTTCATATTCAACGGTGCGAAAGCCGGTGGTGGGAAGCTCCGCCAGCGCGCTGGCGGAAAGCAGTGCCATTGAAGCCAAAGCAAGAAGATAACGCATGGTGTCGCCTCGAGTGCCGGAAAGGTTTGCGACCCACGATACCTGGGTTGGTGAGGAAGTCAAGTCACCGCGCCAGCCCGGCTCATTGGCCCGGCTCATTGGCCCGGCTCATTGGCTGTTGACGCCTGCCATCGCTTCGCGCAGGCCGGGCGCGGCCGGCGTCTCAGGCGCCGCGGGAACGGGCAGTCGCGCGGTTCGGGGCGACGTTTTCTTAGCGGCCTTTTTCTTTTTGGGAGCGGCTTTTTTCACCGGTGCTTTTTTTGGGGCGGCCTTTTTGCCGGCGGCTTTCGCGGTGCGTGCGGTACGAGCCGCGCCTTTGGCGACCGCTTTTTTCGCGCCTTTTTTGGGGGCGGCTTTTTTGTTCGCTTTCTTAACCGCGCTCGTCGCGGCCTTCTTGGCCGCTTTCTTTTTCGCTTTCGCCATTGAATTCTCCAGTAGAAATGAGGTTTGCTGGATTCGACTTGTGGCAGTCTAACGGTGCCGACGACGACTTGCAACTTTTTTCTGGCAAACTTTCGCCCGCCAAACATGGGGCGGCTACAATGGCATCCAATCCATCGTCAACCCGGATCTTCAACATGAATACCTTGCGAACTCGGCTGTACCTGCACTGCACGCTCTTTCTGGCCGTCGCCAGCCAAGCGGCGGCCGACGACCCATCGCCTGGCGCGCCCTGGCAAATCAGCGACCTGGAACGAATGGATGGGCCGCAAGCGGTCGTCGTCGCTCCCGACGGCCGCTCGGCGGCATATATTCGCCGCTGGGTGGATGGCCAAACGCGCGCGGAGCGGTTCTCGCTGTGGTTGATGTCGGGAGAACCCGCGGCGGCCCGGCCGCTTGAAGACGAGCAGCCCGATGCGCGGTCGCCGGTCTTTTCACCCGATGGCCGTTGGGTTGCCATCCGCTCCACACGCGCGCGGCCCAAAGGATGGCGTCCAACGCCCGCCGCCGCGCCGCAGTCGGACGCCGCGACGGACATCTGGCTTGTCAGGCTGGACGGCAACCCGAATGGCGTGCGCGTGCTGCCATTGGCCGGCCCCGAAAAACCCTATGGCCGCGTGTTCAACGATCTGTTTTATGGTCGCGTGGCGTTTTCGCCCGACGGCCGCCGCCTGGCGTTTATTGCCGACGACGGCCGCGACGCGCGCAGCGCCGAGGAGCTCGCCGCGGACGTTTATGTCGTGCGGCCGGACCAAGGCGAAGGCTACACCGGTTATGGCGCCGCGCAAGTTTGGCTGGCCGAGCTTGACACGCAACCGGGCGACCACGCCGCTAAAAGCGTCCGCCGGCTTACGGACGACGCGGTTTGGTATGGCGATGTTCAATGGTCGCCCGACGGGCAAACACTTTTTTGCCATGCCAACAAAAGCGACGACGTCGAGTCGGCGCGTTATAGCATCAACAAAGATTATGACATCTGGTCGATCGGCGTGGCCGATGGCCGGCAGCGCCGGCTGACCGACGGCCCAGGCCCGGAGGTATCGCCGCGAGTGTCGCCCGATGGCGCTCGACTGGTCTGTTTGAGCTCTCCGCGCAAAGGACCGCACACCGACATTTTCAATCTGCTGCTGGTTTCGCTGGCGGGCGAAGGCGCCGCCGAGCGGAAGGTGCTTTACGACCATCATGCCGCGTCGCCGGCCGAGCCGCGGCAAGCGGCGCCCGCCTTCCCGCTGCCGGACGAATGCTGGGACGGCCCATCGTCGATCTGCCACACCACGTTTCACGCCCTGCGAAATGAGACCGTCTGCGTCAACCTGGCCACAGGCCACGGCGGTGAGGTAACTGACGGCGAGGCAACAGGCGGGGCGACGGCAACGGACGCCAGCCCGCTGGCGCGTCGTCGTGCCGAGCGGGCGCGGTTGTCTCCGCCGGGCGACGCGCTTTTCGGCCAGCGTTTGACGGCGGTCGATCGCGCGTTCGAGTGGAAGAACGGCGCGTTCGCCCTCGAAGGCGCGATCACCATTCCGCCGCGCGGCGAGGCGCCCTATCCGTTGGTCGTTCATCCGCATGGCGGCCCGCACAGCCGAACGACGAGCGGCTTCAACTTTACGGCACAGGTTCTGGCGGCCAATGGCTACCTGGTGTTTCAGCCCAACTTTCGCGGTTCTGCGGGCTATGGCTTGAATTTCTTGGACTCCGACCGGCGCGATTTTGGCGGCGGCGACATGGGTGACATTCTTACCGGCATTGACGCGCTGGTGGCGGACGGCCTGGTCGATGCGCGCCGGCAGTTTGTCTACGGCACCAGTTATGGCGGCTATCTGACGTGTTGGCTGGTCGGCCACAGCAAACAATTCGCCGCGGCGGTGGCTCAAAACGCCGTCACGGACTTGAACGTCATGTGGGGCACCAGCGACATTCAGAGTTGGACCGAATGGGAACTGGGCGGCCGCCCCTGGGAAATCGCCGCGGCCATGCGGCAACACAGCCCGATCACTTACGTCGATCAAATCGCCACGCCGACCTTGATTTTGCACTCACGCGACGACCGGCGATGTCCTTTGCCGATGGGTAAGATGTTTTACCAATCGCTGCTGGCCCGCGGCGTGCCTACGGCCATGGTAATTTATCCGGACGAAGGGCATGGCATCCGGCAGCCGCGCCATCAGGCCGATGTGTTGCGGCGGGTCTTGGCTTGGTTCGCCCGGCACGATCCCGGCGAGAATGCCGCGCGCGGGCTGGAATGAGACAATCGGTGCCAGCGGAGGATGGGCCTCCTGGCCCGTCACCAGACAGGGTGACGGCCTGGGAAGGCCATCCTACTCGAGCGCGTAAAAACGCCTCATTCCTACTCGTGTGCGGTATAAAAACTTTTTTTCTCCACGGTCTTGATTGCGTGGTAAAATAGAGAGGACGGGTTGCAGACGGTGTCGGTGGGGGCGGCGGAAGCACGCCCGAACGGGCGTGGAATTTCCGCCGAACCCGCCGACGAAATCTGCCGATGGATAACGTGTCCTTTGCAGACTATATTCGACCAAGCCTTTCGCCTTGTATTCCGTCGGAGGTGCCAAACCATTTAGCGTGAACCCGAATCAACACGGCGGTGCTCAGCACCGCCCGATTCGCGTTCTTCTCGCAGCGACTCCACCGTCGCAATCGGCGAAAGGTTTGATTCATGGCCGTGGCGAGCACCTTTTGGTGCTCGCCGCGGTTTTTGTTTTAGAAGCTAGCCCATAACTCATTGTGGGGCGGGCCGCCGGCCCGTCTGATGCGGGAGGCGGCTCGGCGAGCCGCCCCACGATCGTGCCAACCTCATCCCTCTATCGCAGAGCCGCGATAATCCGCTCCACGTCATAAACACAGCCGCCCCAGGTGCCGCCGCTGGCCGCTTGCAGCGCTGCCCAAAGCCGCGTGTCGTCGGGCAAGGCCGGGTCGGCCGAGAGATCGTCGCGCGGCGCGCGCGCCGCGAGCAGGCGATTGCCCGCCTCAACGTCCGGCGGTTGCCCTGCTTCGCCAACGAAATCAACGCTGCCGATCAACTCGCGGCGGTCGATGACAATGCGCACCCGGTCGCCGTCGCGCAGTTTGCCAATCGGCCCGCCGGCCAACGCCTCCGGCCCGACGTGGCCGATGCACGCGCCCGTGCTGACGCCCGAAAACCGGGCGTCGGTGACGACGGCCACTTCACGTCCAAACGACAAATGCTTGAGCGCCGAAGTAATCTGGTAGATTTCTTCCATGCCGGCTCCCAGCGGGCCGCGGCAACAAAGCACGATCACGTCGCCCGCTTGAATCGGCCGCGCGCTTTGACCTTTAATCGCCGCGATGGCGTCTTTTTCGCGCACGAAAACGCGCGCCGGCCCCAGCTTGCGATATATGCCGTCGGCGTCGACCACGCGCGGGTCGATGGCCGTACTCTTGATGACCGCGCCCTCTGGCGCGATGTTGCCGCGCGGAAAGCAAACGGTGCTCGTCAGCCCGCGCTGGCTCGCGCGGTCGGGCGACATGATAACGTCATCCGGCTCGATGCCGTCTTTCGCGCGCAGCGCCTCGCGCAACCGCCGGCGCCGCGCGCTTTGCCGCCACCAATCGAGCGCTTGGCCCAGTGTTTCGCCCGTCGCCGTGAGCGCGTCGAGCTTGAGCAAGCCTAGCGCGCGCAAATGCAGCATGACCTCGGGCACGCCGCCGGCCAGAAACACACGCACGGTCGGATGTCCGACCGGGCCGTTGGGCAGCACGTCGACCAACCGCGGCACGCGGCGGTTGATTTCGGTCCAATCGTCAATGGTCGGGCGACGCAAGCCGGCACTAAAGGCGATGGCCGGCACGTGCAGCAGCAAATTGGTCGAGCCGCCAAAGGCCGCGTGAACGACCATCGCGTTATGCACCGCGGCGTCGGTCAGAATGTCGGCCGTGCGCAGCCCGCGTTCGCTGAGCTGCCAGAGGGCTTTAGCACTGCGGCGGGCCATGTCAAGCCAGATCGGTTGGCCGGAAGGCGCCAGCGCGCTGTGCGGCAACGCCAGCCCGAGCGCCTCGCCGACCACTTGCGAGGTGGCGGCGGTGCCGAGAAACTGACAGCCGCCGCCGGGCGACGCGCAGGCATGGCAACTCAAATCGGCCGCTTCTTCGAGGCTGATTTCGCCATGCGAGAAACGGGCGCCGAGCGACTGGATTTTGCCGGCGTCTTCACCGCTGGTCGGCGGCAGCGTCACTCCGCCCGGCACCAGCACGCAGGGCAGGTTTTTTGAGCCGGCCAGGGCCATCATCATGGCGGGCAGTCCCTTGTCGCAAGTGGCCACGCCCAGCACGCCGCGGCGCGTGGGCAGCGAGCGAATTTGGCGGCGGAAGAGGGTGGCCGCGTCGTTGCGAAAGGGCAGGCTGTCGAACATGCCGGTGGTGCCTTGCGTGCGGCCGTCGCAGGGGTCGGAACAATAGGCGGCGAAGGGCACGCCGCCGGCTTCTTTGAGCACGCGCGCGGCGGCCTGGGCCAGCAGACCGACTTCCCAATGGCCGGTGTGATAACCCAGCGCGATGGGCCGGCCGTCTTCAGCGCGAATGCCTCCTTGGGTGCTGAGAATCAAAAACTGCGGCCCCAGCATTTCTTGCGGCGGCCAGCCCATGCCAGCGTTTTGCGAAAGCCCGAACAGATCGCCGCTGGGCCACTCGCGCAGCATTTCCGCCGAGAGCGGCAGCTTGCCCGGCGGGCCCACCGCGTTGGTCGTAACGTCAAACAGTTGCGGTTGGCCGGTGTCGAGGATTTCGTCGATGGAGAAGCGTGAAGAAGTCATTCATCTCGAAAATAGCCCTCATTGTGATGTTCGTCAACGCGCGGGGCGGTGGCATCGCCCATGGGCGAGTCGATCGAGCAAGAAAAGCGTTTTCACTTTCTTCGCGCGGCATCGAGCAAGGCGTAGCCGATCGAAGCCCCCAGCAAGACAACGGCCAGCGTCAGCGCCGTGCCCGCCCAGGCCAATAATTGGCGCGCGAGGCTGCCGGGTAAT
>DASVGM010000398.1:0-6642 GCA_036379555.1 Pirellulales bacterium
CGTGCCGGGCAGGCGCATGGTTGCCCGATGGCCATCGAGTGGGCCATACAAGATATAAGCCAGCGTGTGCAGGTAAATCCGGAACAGATTCGCTGGGCCAGAATGACGGTGGCGATGGTCGCGGATTTCATATTGAACCGCGATGACTCAAGGTGCTCATTCACCCAAAACCACCACGGAATCAGGCGGCAATTCAACGCCCGCTTCAGCTAATGCGATTTGCGGTTCCGACGCCAAACGCACCGACCGCGGACGATCGGCGCCGATCGGCACGCACTGCGGCCGCTCGGCCAGGTTGCAGGCCACGGTGACTCCGCCGCGGCGCAGGACCAGCCACCGCGACTGTTCGTCGAAGTCAAGCTCCACCCGTTCCAGCCGGCCGTCGGTCAAAGCCGATTCCTGACGACGCAGGGCAATCAGCTTTTTGTGCCAATCGAACAGCTCCCGATGCGGCGGCGAGCCAAGCTCGTCCCATTTGAGCTTGGAGCGCTCGAAGGTCGCCGGATCCTGCGGATCGGGTATCTCTTCGGGCGACCAGCCAAAGGCCGCGAACTCTTGGCGGCGGCCCTCGCGAACCGCTTTGGCAAGCTGTGGGTCGTCAAAGTCGGTGAAGAATTGAAAAGGCGAAATCGCCGCCCATTCCTCGCCCTGAAACAACATCGGCGTGAAGGGAGAGGTCAGCACCAGCGCGGCGCCGATCTTGAGCCGCCCTTTGCTCAGCAGATGGCTGCTGCGGTCGCCTTGCGCCCGGTTGCCGATTTGATCGTGGGTTTGCAAATACCCCAAAAAGCGCCGACCCGAAACCCCCGGCGTGGCCCGGCCATGCTGGCGGCCGCGAAAATCGGAATGACGCCCGGCGTAAACAAAACCGTGGCGTAGAGCGTTGGCCAGGTCTGAAAGGTCGCCGAAGTCGGCATAATATCCCTCACGCTCGCCGGTCAGCACCGTGTGCAGCGCGTGGTGGAAGTCGTCGCTCCATTGGGCATCGTAACCAAAACCGCCAATCTCCCGGCTGCGCACGACGCGCGGGTCGTTCAGATCGCTCTCGGCAATCAACACGAGGTGCCGGCCGAGGTGCGCCGAGAAGTCCGATACTTCAGTGGCAAGTTGTTCGAGAAAAGGAATCGCCGAGGTGTCGACAATGGCGTGAATCGCGTCCAGCCGCAGGCCGTCAGCGTGGTAGTCTTTGAGCCACATCAAGGCGTTGTCGATGAAAAAGCGGCGCACCTCATCGCTTTGTGGGCCGTCAAAATTGACAGCCTGGCCCCAAGGGGTACTATGGCGGTCGCTGAAATAGGGACCGAACTCGTTGAGATAGTTGCCGACCGGACCCATGTGGTTGTAGACGACGTCGATGAGCACGGCCAGGCCGACGCGATGACACGCCGCCACCAGGCGTTTCAGGGCTTCAGGCCCGCCGTAGGCGTGATGCACGGCGAAAACATCAACATTGTCATAGCCCCAGCCGCGCCGGCCCGGAAACTCATTGACCGGCATCAGCTCGACGTGCGTGACGCCCAAATCAACCAGGTGCGGCAGCTTATCGACAATCGCATCAAAAGTTCCCGCGGGCGTGAACGTGCCCACGTGCAGTTCGTAGATCACCGCGGCGGGCAGCGGCGGCGCTTGCCAGCGCGAGTCATCCCATTGAAAACCGGAATGATCGATGCGTTGTGAAGGGCCGCTCAGCCCGCGTGGCTGATACTGCGCGCGCGGGTCCGGCCGCGGAGGTCCACCGTCGAGACAAAACGCATAGTCGGCGTTGAAGGGCAACTCGAACTCGATCTGCCACCAACCGCCTTGCGCCGGCCGCATGTCCCATCGTCGGCCGCCGGTTTCCAGCTCCACTTTTTCAGCTTTGGGCGCCCAGACGCGCACTGACATTTCAACCTCCTGAATTCCAGCGTTGTTTCTCGATAACCTTGCCTGATTTTCGACGCGACTGGAGGACGGGCCTAGCCTGCGCAAACGACAGTTCAGGTGTTACTGGCAAGCGATGTTAATTTTGTTCCGCCACTACCGGGGCAAGCCCGGCGGCGGCGGTGCGGAACAAATCCGATATGGAAGCTCAGTTCGTTATCACATCAAAGTCGGGCGTTTTGCGCAGGCCAGGATGGGCCTCCTGGCCCGTCACGGTCACTTGCGTTCTAACCGCCATGCGAGGCACGGTCAACAGGCCGCGACGCCCCCAGCAAGTGGGTGGCACCAACCTAATCCGGGCAAAAATACTGGGCCTCGGGAATAAATCTGCCTCCTCGCGACTCTCTATAGAGGAGAACCCGGAGTTTCGACACTGCCGCAGGAGTGGACCTGAGGAGCCCGTCGGGATCGGTTGTACAACGAAAGGTATTGCTATGAAGAAGTTTGCGCTGTTGAGCATGTTGCTCGGATTGGGCTTGATTGTGGTGGGTTGCGGCGAGAATAAACCGAAGCCGGCCGCTGGCCCCGCCGCGACGGATATGCCGGCTGATCCCGGTGCGCCTCCCGCCGGCGAGCCGGGCGCGGAGGAGCCCGCTGCTGACGCGCCGGCTGACAAGGAAGAAATGCCCGCGGATGAAGGTGCTGACAAGCCCGCTGACGAAGGCGCCGACAAGCCGGCCGACGAAGCCGCTGACAAGCCCGCCGACGAAGCCAAGCCCGCCGATGAAGCGGCTGACAAGCCCGCCGATGAAGCTCCGGCTGAAGAGAACAAGTAGCCTAAGCTAAGATGCGCTTAGCGCGATGGCGTTTTGATGAAGGGATGCCGGCTTGAGCCGGCATCCCTTTTTTTGTTCCTGGCCGCGGATTAGCGAGGATATGCCGGTTGCGGCGGCATTTTCTGATATTCCGGCCGGCGCGGCAAGCTGCTTGTCCGGCGCCGACGCCAAAGTGTAAGTTAGATTTGGATACCGTTTTCACGTCGACAACGGACCATCGATCGGGACCAAAACAATGATTGGGTTCACGCTGGGAATGCTCATCGGCGGGGCGATTGCCAGCGGCGTCGTTTACGTCTTGTGCTTCTGGGGCGACCCAGTGCCGTTGCCGGCCGCCTTAACGCCGGCCGCTGGCAATCGCATCGCGCCGCCGGTTGAACCGCCGCCGATTGACGCGAGCGTGAAAAACGACGCCCCGGAAACCGCGTCCCCCGTCGCGAAGCCTGACGCTCCCCCGCCGGCGCCGGCCGTTGAAAAACAATCCGCGCAGGCCGTTGAATGGATCGGCGAACTGACCGATCGCATCGAAGGCGAAATCGGTTCGCATGCCTTCCGAATTCAAGAAATCAGCGCCAGCTTGCGCGGCGCGAAAGAGGGCGATCAGGACATAGTGCTGGACGCCGCCTCGCGCATCATGCTGGCCAACCAGCAGTTGCAGGCCGAACTTGTCGCCGCGCGCGCCGAAATTGACGAGCACCGCGCCAAGGTCAAAGCGCTGACCGCCGAGGCCCGCACCGACGTGCTCACCGGGCTGCCAAATCGCCGTGCCTTGATGGAAGACCTCGAACGCCGCTTCGAGCAGTGGCGCCGCCACAAGGTGCCGCTGAGTCTAATCATGCTCGACATCGATCATTTCAAGAGCATCAACGATCGTTACACCCATGCCGGTGGTGACATGGCCCTGCGGCACCTGGGCGAACAACTGCGCACGGCCTTGCGGCAAATGGATGTGCCCGCGCGCTATGGCGGCGAAGAATTCGCGGTCATCCTGCCCGGCACCAAACTGCCCGACGCCATCAACGTGGCCGAGCGTCTGCGCGCCACGATCGCCGCCGGCAGCTTCCTTTACGAGGAGCAGCGATTGCAACTTACCGCCAGCTTGGGGTTGGCGACGGCCGACGCCAGCGACACGGTATCGTCGATCGTCGAGCGGGCCGATCAGGCGCTTTACGCGGCCAAGCAAGCGGGCCGCAACCGCGCCTACGTGTACGATGGCGCCGCCCACGTGCCGATTGAAAACGATAAAGCGCTGGTGCGGCATCCGTTTCGCGATTTGCAGCAGATCGCCCCTTACCGGTTGGGCGGAAGCCTACCGGGCCACGGCGACTTTTACCCGGTGCAATGCTACGACCTTTCGACCAAAGGCATTTCTTTTTTATCATCGAGCCCGCCGAATTTCCAAGCGCTGGTGGTCCGGCTGGGCAATCCGCCGGGCGCGCGGTACATGATTTCCAGCATTGCCAACGTGGCGCCGATTCAAGTCGGCGACGAGCAACAGTATCGGGTCGGTTGCACGTTTGTCTCGCGATTGGATCCCGACGAGCTTTCCGGTTCTGCGGCCGAAGCGGCGCGAAAGGACGAACCGCAGTTGATGGGAGCATGAGGGCCAACGATGTCAATAACGCGACCACGAAACGAAGACGTCACTTTTTATAAGGACGTTCACCGCTTGATCATGAGCCAGTTGCAAAGCGAGCGGCGCGGCGGCGACCGCAACTCGTACCCTTGCCTGCAACGCGTCGCCCCGCTGCTCGGCGACCGGCCGCCGCCGCTGGCTGAATTTCAAGAGGTGAAATGTCAGGATCTGTCGCCCGGCGGGTTCTCTTTTGTTTGCGATGCGCCGCCAGAATATGAAGATTACGCAGTTGAACTGGGCAAACCGCCCGTTTTGATTTACGTTACCGCCAAAGTGATACACGTCTCGGAGCTGCGGCAGGGCCGGCACGTGCGTTTCTTGGCCGGCTGCCGATTCACCGGCCGGCTGCAGTAAGGGCGGCTAATGGGACAGCGCCACTTTGATGAATCTCACGAGATGAAGCGGCACCTCGACATTCAGCAACGCTCGGCAAGCGGGTGGCATCGAAACTATACTGCACTCATTCCAGCCCGCGTGCAGTATAATAAAGTCATTTTACCAGCGAAACAATGAAACGCTCCTTCGCGCCGGGCGACATCAACGCCTTTTTTGGCTTGATGTTGGACAACATCGCCAATCTACTGCTCTGCGTGGGGCTGCTGGCCGCGTCTTACGGTTTTCCGGCGACCTTTGCCTTGCGATACATGCTGCCGGGCACGGCGGTGGGCGTGCTGGTGGGCGACCTGGTTTTCACCTGGTGGACGATGCGGCTGTCGCGGCGTAGTGGGAATTCGACGATGACCGCCATGCCGCTGGGCATCGATACGCCCAGTACGCTGGGCATGGTGTTCTTTGTGATAGGCCCGGCTTTCACGGCCGCGCGCCAAAAGGGGTTCGACGAATTCGCCGCCGCGCAACACGCCTGGCACATTGGTGTTTGCACGCTGCTGGCCAGCGGGCTGCTGAAGCTGGCGGCCGCGCCCGCGGCCAATTGGATTCGCCGCGCGGTGCCGCGCGCGGGTCTGCTCGGTTCGCTCGCCGCGATTGCCTTGGTGTTGATTAGCTTTCTGCCGTTGCTGGAAATCGCGCGGCATCCGGTCGCCGGGTTCGTCTCGCTGGCCGTCGTTCTGATGACGTTGGTCGCGCGCTGGGAGCTTCCCGCCCATCTTCCCGGCGCGCTGTTGGCTCTGCTCTTCGGCGGCGCCGTCTTTTACACGATGCGCGCCGCCGGGCTGATCGAGGCCGACCCGCCCACAATCAACCCCGGCGACGCGCTTTTGCCCACGCAGTGGTTGACGGCATTGCGTGGTGATTGGCTGTCGGCGTGGCGAGAGTCGCTCGATTATTTACCCGTCGTGTTGCCGTTTGCCTTGGCGACGGTGGTGGGCGGAATCGATTGCACGGAGAGCGCGGCGGCGGCCGGCGACGAGTTCGATGCCGGCGGAGTCGTGGCGGTGGAGGCCGTGGCCACGTTGGCGGCGGCGTTTTGCGGCGGGATCATCCAAACCACGCCGTATATTGGGCATCCGGCCTACAAAGCGATGGGCGCCCGCTCCGGTTATACCCTGGCGACCGCGCTGTTCGTCGGCGGCGCCGGAATCTTCGGTTACTTCGGCTACCTGTATCTGGTCATTCCCAAGGCGGTGATCTTTCCCATCTTGGTCTTCGTCGGGTTGGAAATTTCCTCGCAAAGTTTTCACGCGACCCCTACGCGGCATTACCCGGCGTTGGCGCTGGCGTGTCTACCGGCCTTAGCCTCGCTGGTGATGATCTTTGTTGATCAGGCATTGGGGGCGATGGGGCAAACGATTGCGACTTTGGCCCGCGAGCCTGCCGGCGGAGTGACGGCCGAATCGCTGCAAACGCTGCGTATGCTGTCGAACGGTTTTGTCGTCACCAGCTTGTTATGGGCCTCGACGCTGGCCATGTTGATTGACCGTCGCTATTGGTCGGCGGCGGCCTTTCTGCTCACCGCGGCCGTTTGTAGTTTATTTGGCGTCATTCATTCGCCGTTGCCGGACAGTCCGTTGCTGCTTCCCTGGAACGTGCCGCTGGAACGCCTGCCGTTCGCCGCCGCGGCGCGAACGCCGTTGCTCATGGCGGCGGCCTACGCCGCGATGGCGGCCACGGCGATCGGCTGTGGGCTTTGGTTTTGTCCGGCGAATGCGCCACGCGATCGCCGGAACAGAAATGGTCAACCGTGACGGCGTGGAGTATAAATTAGGCTGAATCAACACCTACGTCTTCCAGTCGCCCCTTGATGAAACCCGCCCTCAGTCAGGTCTGTTCGTTAAACTCGCCGTTCGAGAAAGACATTGAAGATTACGCGGCCGGGGCCTGCCATGCCGTGGAAATCTGGCTGGGCAAACT
>DASVGM010000399.1:0-3621 GCA_036379555.1 Pirellulales bacterium
GGCCTGCCGCGCGCGCTCGGCGTCGGGCAAACGATCGCAGACGGCCAGATATAGCCGGCCGCGATGGTGCGCCGTGGCGATCGACTCTCCCACCGCCAAGGCTTCCGCCTCGTCCTCGGCAATCAACGCCAGCGCCGCATAATAGCTTGTCTCGTCGGCAAGATTCAGGCCAAGCTGGCTGTAGATCGGCAGGTTTGCAAACTCGACCGCGCGATCCCGATCGAGAACCGCCAGTGTGCTCAGCACCCAAACCTTCGCGGCTTCCACTTCGCCTTGCTTTAAGGCCGACAACATCGGCTCGATCAGCCGAAGGCTGATTTCTCGACGCTGAAGTAACGAAAGCGGTTCGGCGAGGGTTTTGAGCTGGCGTGCCGTGGGTTCATCGTCGCTTCGGGCTGTGAATTCCGCCGGCCCCTCACTGTCGTACAAAAGCCCTTGCAGCGGGTAACCCTTGCCACGAACAAGCAAGAAGACCGGCCCGGCGTAAACGCCGCTGAGACGAAATCGTCCGTCCGCGTCGGTTGTTGTTTCGGTTCGCCGCGGGCCATCGCCTGCTTGAAACACACGTAGGCCCGCGACCGGCTTGCCCCGTCGATCGACAACCCTGCCGTCGATCGCGCGCAAGCTGGGAACTTCCCGAAGCACCAGATCGCCGAAAACCGTCGACTTGCTGGTGAACACGGTCACCGCCGGTAACATGCCCCCAGTGGTCGCTTCGGCACGGTATTTCAATCCGGGAAGCAACGCGGCGGGCGTGCGGAAGCGACCTTCGCTGTCGGTGTGAAGCCGTTGGCGGCCCTCAAAGCAAGTGTAAGCCTCGTCGTCCAACCGGCCGTTGTCAATGCGGCGTTGGGACCGCACACGCACCGCCGCGCCGGCAATCGGGCGGCCCGTGACATCAACGACTCGCCCTTCCAGACGCAATCCATTGGCCGGGGAAATGACAAGCTCGATCGGTCCTTTTGTTTCTGACGGGACGCTGACCGCTTCAGCCGTGGCGCCATGGATTGACCAAGCGGTAAGCTTGACCTGCATTTGTGGCTCAATGCCGTCGAGCGTGTAGGCGCCGTTACGGTCGCTATAAGCGTGCGCGGCCCCGTCCTCGCCTGAAGCGTCTTCCCAATGGGCTTCCACTTCCGCCGCGGCCACCGGCTTTCCCGCGGCATCGACGACTCGGCCGCCGAGCGTCACACCCTTGGCCAACAGCAGCGGTTTGAGTTCAACGTGCGCTGCGCCGCCATGAACGGTCTGCGAATCGCGACTGCCTGGCGGAATGTAGTAACCGCGAGGTACGCGCCGAATCCAAGGCGAAACCTGGCCCGGCAACAAAAAGCCGCCATACCTGCCTTGCGCGTCGCTGCGCGCCAAGCTGCGCGGCGACCAATAATAGAGCAGAACAGCCGCGCCGGATAGCGGCGCCCCGCTGTCGCGATCGCGGACAACTCCCTCCGCGCGCACCGCACGATCCAACTTGATCGCCAGCTCCATGGTCGTCGCTTCCTTCAGCGGGCGATCCGCGATGATTAAACAGTAAAACGGAAGGTCACCCGGCACGTCCGCGCTAACCGACAAAGTTCCCGCGGCAATGGCCGGCACCTCAAACTGCCCGTCCGCGCCGCTGACCACTTCGGCCAGACCGCCGCCAGCCGCCTCGTCGCCCGCCGTCAGGCACGTCGCCAGCCATATTGGAACCGCCGCGATGGCACGCGGATCGTCGGCCGTCAGGCGGCCATGAATCGTTCCCACCGGCGCCAGTACAACCTTTCTATTACCATTCGCGTTCGCCGCCGGCAGACTGACCAATTGCACTCCGTAATCTCTTGTCTCAACTCGAACAAGCTCCAGCCCCGCCGGCGATAGATCGTGCAAAACCGCCCGCCCGGCGCCATCGCTGATAGAGGCAAGCCGCGAGGCCACTTCGCGCGGCAGGCGAAGGTTGTCAAGGCGTTCGGGCGAGACCTTGGCCTTGGCCAACGGGCTTCCGTCGGGCGCGGAGACTTCGATTGGCAACTCGGACGCGTCCTTCAACCGCACCATGATCGGCGCCGCGTTCGCCGGCCAATCACTCCCCAGCGTGTAGGTCGCCAGGGCCGAACCGGGGCGATGCGCCCAGAGCACAAGCCAGGTTCTAGCCCAAACCATTTCGCGACCCGCTTCGCTCCGTTCGATCGAAAACTCGCCATCGGCGTCGGTCGTCGTTCGCGCGATGATCTCCACCGGGCGAGCGACGTTTTTGAAAATACCTGCCAATCGCAGACTGACCATGGGGCCGGCCGAGAGCCACATTTCGACGTTGGCAGCCGGGCGACCGTGAAAGTCAACGACCGTGCCCGAAATAGTAAGGGCCGGCTCGGCGGAGGCCGAGCCAAGCGGCAACGTGAGGGTCAGGAGAAACGCCAGGCGAAGTGTTTTGAGCATCGTTTGATTCTTGGGCGAGGTTGTTGTTTCACGATTTGAGCCACCTTTGGCGAAGCGATTGCGGCGTGTCCGCGAACGGTACGGCGTCAAGGATCGCCTGCAGCAAACTCACCTCGCCAATCTGCCGAATTTCGGACATCATGGCCGCGTCCACGTCGCCAAACCTCATGCGTAACGCCACTTCGATACCCGCCAGCAGGCCCTTCTCCAGGCCCTCTTCACGACCCTCTTCACGACCCTCTTCACGACCTTTCTCCAGGCCCTTTGCCAGCCCTTCGGCCAACCCTTTTTCCAGGCCGACACGTTCCGCAGTACTAATGTATGGCATGTTTTTCTCCTTTTCAAAATCGTAGATCTCTTGCCAGGCCAACTCAGCCAATTGCTTCGGCAATGTCATCATGCTGTCAATCACCTGATATAATCGCCGAACCTGCTCGGCGCTATACTCACGGGCGTATAACCCTTTGACCAATCGCACAAGCCAGCCCCTTCGCGCACCAGCGTCGTCGGCCGTCTCCAATGTTTTCAGATGGGCGAGCACCACCACGGCGAATGGGTTCGGGTTCGCTTCCAACGCCGCCTCATGCGCCACAAAGTCGAGCAACTTCGCCATAGCGAAACGGAAGCCAACCTCCGTTCCCCACAGCTCATAGCCGAACCCATTGGGCCGCCATCCCGGCCGATTGTCTCCCAGAATGGCAAAGCTCGCCACTTTTCGATTATAGCGGTCAAAGAGCCGGTAGTTGTAGACAAACATCCGTTCGGCAAAGGCGGTATCGTGCTGGCTTTGCACCTCAACGTGGATCAAGACCCATTCGTCCGCGCCGTTGGTCCGCCAGACTTTGACCAATTTGTCGACCACACGTAGCCCTTGCTCCGCCTCGCGCGTGATCTGTTGCAACTCTTTGTCAAGCATGACCGGATCTCGCCGCCAGTCGATCTCGCGGTGGGCTTGCGGAAGGAATAGAGCCATGAAAGGCTCAAAGAATGCTTCGATGGCTTCCTTCCAGGCACTGTCAAATTCGGGCATGGTGATCGTTTCTCTTTCGTTGTTTATCGCAGGAAGTAGGTTGGTGCTGAGCGGCGTTTGGGGCAACCTGGCGGGAATAATCATACAGCCCGTAATCAATGGTAACAGCATGGAGCCAGCAGCCTCCGCCGCGAGGAGCCATCGCCAACATACGCTGGTAGATGTATTTACTC
>DASVGM010000400.1:0-7659 GCA_036379555.1 Pirellulales bacterium
ACCCGCAATCGCAGGCGCCGCTAACGCAACCGTCGCATCCACAAGAATTGGCCGGCGAATTGCTTGCCAAGGCAAACGAGTAGGTCACGCCAACCACCGCCGCCACGAGCAGCGCCAGAATTGAGAAACGCTTCATGTTGAAGCTCCTTATGATGTTGAGTTGAAAAAAATCCAAAGACGATGACGCTTTGGAAACTTCATTTCAACCAAACACAATACAGCGCCGAAAGCGGCGCCGAGCAGGGCACGAGCAGACCCGGACGCATCTGCCAAAGCCGCTCGGCAACAGGCGGAAAATCCGCCAGAACCACCGTATTGCCCACAACCGCCGGTTGCAGATCAACATGGCGCTCGATCACCACAACTTGCCGCGCGGGCGGTGTCGCGGGAGGCGTTGTCAGACAGCAACAAGGTTGCTGGTGATTCGTCGCCCAGAAGCGTTCAGGAGAAGATTTGGCGGGATTTTTCCCGGCACAACATGAGGAGTCGTGTTCGGCCGGGTCAGCCGCCTTCCGCAGGCAACATTCGTGCTTGGGGGCGGGTTCTGGCTCGAGGCAGCAGCAGGGCATAAACGCCGCCGCGGCCGAATTGGCGACAACCGCCAGCAGCGTCAAAATCGCGATGCTTTTGCGAAGCCGGAACATGCTTGAAGTTTATCGTTGCTCATTGGAAATGTCAACATTGCCGAAACCGGTTGGGGGGGGCGGGCATCGCGTGCGGCGGCGGTCAACTGGCGCAAAGCGCCAATAGTCCGTTAGTGGGGGGTACGAAGAAAAAGAACCATCCAAGAGCTCGTGGTGGGCAATGCCCACCCTACATGCTCACAATCCCAAAAATCAAAGTTGACGCCACGCTAGCGGCCCACACCCGCAGCGCATTATAATCTTACCAGAGACAGAACAGACCCAGCCAAAACCGTTTGATTGCCGTGACAGCTCCTTTTTCGACCGTTGAATCGGCCATCGCCGCTTTTGGGCGAGGCGAAATCGTTGTCGTCGTCGACGCCGAAGACCGCGAGAACGAAGGCGATTTCATCTGCGCGGCCGAAAAAGTGACGCCCGCCATCGTCAACTTCATGCTCAAGCACGGCCGCGGGCAAGTCTGCGTGCCGCTGTTGCCCGAAGTTTGCGAGCGGCTGAAACTGACGCCGATGGTCGATCAAAACACGGCCCCCCTGCGCACGGCGTTCACCGTGGCCGTCGATCACCATACGGCCCGCACCGGTATTACCGCGCAGGAAAAAGCCGCCACCATCCTGGCCTTGATCGACCCGCACAGCCAGCCGGCCGATTTCGTTCGTCCCGGCCACATGTATCCCATCACCGCCAAAGAAGGGGGCGTGCTCCGCCGGGCCGGGCATACCGAGGCCTCCATCGACCTGGCTCGGCTCGCGGGTCTTTACCCCGCGGGGGTGCTTTGCGAAATCCTGGATGAGACCGGCGATCGCGCCAACCGCGACTATCTGCTTGAGTTGGCCAAACGGCACGGCTTGGAAATCACCAGCATCGAAGAGTTGATCCGCTACCGCCGGGCACGCGAAAAACTCGTTTATCGCGAGGCGGAATGCCGCTTGCCGATGCCCTACGGAGAAGCGACGCTCATTTACTATGGCGTGAAGTACGAAACACAAGAGCCGTTCGCCTTGGTCTTCGGCGTGCCGTCGGCGGTCGCCGCGCCGCTGGTGCGGCTGCACTCGTCCTGCCTCACCGGCGATCTGTTGAACTCCTTGCGTTGCGACTGCGGCGACCAGCTTCGCATGGCGTTGGAGATGATCGGGCAGGAACGCACCGGCGTGTTGATTTATTTGCCACAGGAGGGCCGCGGCATCGGTCTGGGGCAAAAGATCAAGGCTTATGGCCTGCAAGACAACGGCTTGGACACCGTCGAGGCGAACCATGCACTTGGCTTCAAGGCCGACATGCGCGATTATGGCGTCGGCATTCAGATATTGAAAGATTTGGGGCTGAACAAGGTGCGCTTGCTGACGAACAATCCCAAGAAAACGAACGCCTTTATCTACGACGGTTTTGATTTGGAAGTGGTCGATCAGGTGCCGATTGTCGCTCCGGTGAACGTGTACAACGCGCGTTATTTGGCCACCAAACGTGAGAAGCTGGGCCATCAACTGCCGCCCGCGGCGATAGCGGAGGAGAAATGCCTGTGAGACGCGAATTCAGTGAGAACGTGACCGGCCGAGAGGCGTTGCCTCCTAACATTTTGCGTTTTGCGTTTTGCATTTTGCATTTTGCATTACGAATCAGTGATAGGCGTCGCCTGGCGACAATGTTCCGCCAATTCGTCGGCGACGACTCTCGCAATGGCGGAGCCATCTTGCCGCCTCGACTAATGCAAAATGCAAAATGCAAAACGCAAAACGCAAAATGGGCGTGCGCGCTTGTTTTGTCGGCCGTGCATTGCTCGACGATCGCCGCCGAAGAAGGGGCCGAACCAGCCAAGCCCACCATCGCTCTCAACGGCCACAACTTCACCTTGCCTCCCGGCTTTGACATCGAGCTGGCGGCGAACGCTCCTTTGGTCAACCGCCCGATCACGGCCGACTTCGACGAACAAGGCCGGCTCTACGTTTCTGATTCATCCGGTTCCAACGACAAGCTGACCAAGCAGCTTGAAGACAAACCGCACCGCGTGGTGCGTCTGGAAGACACCGACGGCGACGGCCGTTTCGATCGCAGCACGGTCTTCGCCGACAAGTTGATGTTTCCCGAAGGAACGATGTGGTACGACGGCTCGCTTTACGTCGCGGCGCCGCCGAGTATCTGGAAACTCACCGATACCGACGGCGACGGCGTGGCCGACCGCCGCGAAGAATGGTTCAAAGGCAAAACGCTGACCGGCTGCGGCAACGATCTGCATGGTCCGTATCTGGGGCCGGATGGCTGGATCTACTGGTGCAAAGGCGCCTTCGCCGAACAAACCTACGAGCGGCCCGGCCGGCCGCCGCTGGTCACCAAAGCCTCGCATATTCTTCGCTGCCGGCCCGACGGCAGCGGCCTTGAGCCGGTCATGACCGGCGGCATGGACAACCCGGTGGACGTGGTCTTTACGCCCGGCGGCGAACGCATCTTCACGACGACGTTTCTGATTCAGCCCGGCGGCGGCCTGCGCGACGGGCTGATTCACGCGGTCTATGGCGGGGTGTATGGCAAGGTACACGCCGTGCTCGACGGGCATCCGCGCACCAGTCCCGAAGTGATGCCGGTCTTGGCGCATCTTGGTCCGGCGGCGCCAGCCGGTCTGACACGCTATGAGTCCGACGTTTTCGGCGCCGAATATCAAGACAATCTCTTCGCGGCGCTGTTCAACATGCGGAAGGTGACGCGGCACGTTTTGTCAGAAGACGGCGCCACGTTTGCCTCGCACAACGAGGATTTTGTCGTTTCCGACAATCTCGATTTTCATCCGACCGACGTGCTGGAAGACGCCGACGGCAGCCTGTTGATTGTCGATACGGGCGGTTGGTACAAGCTATGTTGCCCCACGTCGCAGCTTGTGAAGCCCGACATTTTGGGGACGATTTATCGCGTGCGGCGGCATGATGCCAAGCGTGTTGAGGATCCGCGCGGGCTGTCTTTGTCATGGCGGAAGGAAACGCTGCTCGATCTTTTGGACGACCCGCGTCCGGCCGTGCGGCGGCGCGCCATTCACGAGGTGGCGAGGCTGGGTGATGAAGTCGTGCCGGCGTTGGGCATGTTCGCGTCCTTAGATTCCGTTGTCGCCAAAGCTGGCCGTGCCACTGCCGATGATCCGGTGCGAAAACCAGTCGCCGCGATATGGTCGCTGACACGCATCGATACGCCGGAGGCACGCAAGGCGATACGAATGGCGTTGGGCCACCGCGATGCGGCTGTGCGCTACGCCGCCATCCATGCCGCGAGCTTGCTCCGCGACCGAGACGCGCGCGAGGCGCTCATCGGCAACCTGCTATCAGACCATTCCTTGATGGAACGTCGCGCCGCCGCCGAGGCGATTGGCCGGCTGGGAAGCCCGCTCGGAATCGACCCACTGCTCCGCGCCATCGACAAGTTGCCGGCTAGCTCAACAACTTCCGGCGACCGCGTGCTGGAACACTCCTTGATTTATGCCTTGATCGAAATCGCCCATCCCGATGCCACGGCAGTCGGTTTGAAGAGCAAGAATCCTGTCATGCAACGCGCCGCCCTGGTCGCTCTCGACCAAATGCCCGACGGCGGCCTGACCGCGCTGACCGTCACGCCGTTTTTATCTGCGAGCGACCCTGAGTTGCGACGCATCGCGGGCTGGATTGCCGGCCGGCACCCTGAATGGGCCGATGCGCTGGCTGATTACCTCGCCGGGCGGCTCAAAGACGAGCGGCTGTCGGCTGACGCGCGAGCGGCCTTGGCAAGTCAGCTTGGCGGCTTCGCGCCATCGCCCAAGATTCAGGAGCTTTTAACCGCGCGGCTGGGCGACAAGACAGCCTCCGCCGAGGAACGTCAAACCGTGCTGGCCGCCATGAGCCAATCGCCGCTCAAGGAAGTGCCGGCCGCCTGGAGCCAAACGCTGGCCAACATCATTGACGCGGAAGAGGGCTCGCTGGTGAGCGAGGCCATCGCGGCGATTCGCTCGATGTCGTTCGGCAAAACGCCGGCGCCGACGCTTGACAAGGCGCTGATCGCTTGGGCGGCCCGGCCTCAGTTCGCTGACGCGCGGCGTTTGCAAGCGCTCACCGCCGTGCCCGGCGGCTTGCAAAACGTGCCGGCGGCCACCTTCGACCTGCTCATCGGACAACTTCATCCCGATGCTCAAGCGACTGATCGCGCCGCGGCTGTGGAGGTTCTTTCCAAAGCGAAGTTAAGCCCTGAGCAACTCACGGCGCTGTCGGCCAAACTCTCACTGGTCGGCCCACTGGAAATCGACCGGCTGCTCGCGGCCTTTGAGAAAACCACCGATGAGCGCGTGGGATTGATACTCGTGGCCGCTCTCAACGACACCGGCGTGCTCGCCGCGCTGCGCGTCGAAACGCTCAAGCCGCGGCTGCAAAAATATCCCGCGGCGGTGCAGGCCGAGGCGGAAAAACTCTATCAAAAGCTTTCGGCCGCGCTGGCCGGCCAACGGGCGAAGCTCGACGAACTGGCCGAATCGCTGCCGCCGGGCGACGTGCGCCGCGGCCAGGCCATTTTCAATAGCGCCAAGGCGGCCTGCGCCACCTGTCATGCGATCGGCTACTTGGGCGGCCGCGTGGGGCCAGACTTGACGCGCATCGGACAGGTGCGGCAACAGCGCGATCTGTTGGAGTCGATCGTGTTTCCCAGCGCCAGTTTTGTGCGCAGTTATGAGCCTGTCACCGTCCTCACCGGCGACGGCCTGACGCACAACGGCCTGTTGCGCAAAGACGCCGCCGACGAAGTGGTGTTGGTGAAGAGCGCGACCGAGGAGATTCGCATTCCGCGCGACGATGTAGAGGAGATGTTGCCCGGCACGGTTTCCATCATGCCGCAAGGACTTGATAAACAACTCACCGCGCAAGACTTGGCCGATCTCGTTGCGTTTTTGCAAGGCTGCCGCTGATGGACCTTGCCCGCCATGCCGAGACCTTTCTGATGGCAAAGAAGCCAAGAGCATGATCATCTTGGCGAATAACTCTTATGGCAAGCGTAACGCACGTTCGTCCGTCGGCCAAGCCGAGCGGTTGGTGGCTGGTGTTGGGCCTCGTCGGGCTTGATTACTTCAGCACGCTCGCGTATTTGCCTTCCATCATGGTCAGGCAAGCGGGGCCGCTCGCCCCATTGGCCGCCATCTTCATGACCTTGGTGACGCTCGGCTTGGTGCTGCCGGTGTACGCTTATGTCGTCGGCCGTTCGCCGCAAGGGCAAGGCGCCACCGGTTTGCTCGAACGCGCCCTGCCGGGCTGGGGCGGAAAGTTCGTCGTGCTCGTGTTGATGGGCTTCATCGCCGCCGACTTCGTGCTCATCCGCAGCTTATCGACGGCCGACGCCTCCACGCATGTGCTCGCCAATCCGCACTGGCATGAGGTGGTGGAACAGTCGATGCCCGACGACGGACAGGTGAGCGACTGGCTGGGGCCGCGGCTCTGGAAACATCTGGCGCCCTCCTGGACGCGGCAGCTCGGGCTGACGCTTGTGTTGTCGGTGCTGGCCTTCGGCCTGCTCTGGCTGCTGCACGACGGCTTCACGCGAAAGATATTGTGGTTGGCGCTGGCCGTCACCGTGGCTTATCTCATCCTGTCCGGCATCGTCATCGGCAGTGGGTTGGTTTACCTGGCCGGGCATCGTGAGTTGATTGAACAGTGGTGGCGGCAGGCGCTCATGCACGGCGGCGTTTTGCGCAAGACCGAGGGAGTTCACTCGCTCGTCTGGCGCTTGCTGGCGGCGGTTGTTCCGACGTTTCCGCAGATGGCCTTGGCCATCAGTGGTTTTGAATTGAGCATGACGGTGGCGCCGCTGGTCCAGGGCAAAGCGGATGACGCGGGCGACATCAGCGGCCGCGTGCGCAACACGCGCAAACTGATGGCCGCCGCGGCGCTGCTCATGGCGGTCTATGTCACCGCGGCCGTTTTTGTGACGACGATTCTCGTTCCGCAGCGCGGCGAGGGCTTCATTCAATCGGCCGAGCATCGCACGCTGGCTTATTTGGCGCACGGCGGCGCCACCGCCGACGGCACGGATTTTACCCACATCAACCGCCTCGCCGGCCGGCGTTTGGGCAGCGCTTACGATGGTTGCGCCGTGCTCGTGCTTTGCCTGGCCGGGGCGAGCAGCGTTATCGCTTTGCGAGATCTCGTGCCCGCCAGTCTGCATCGCGCCGGTATGGAGCTGGATTGGGCGCATCGTCACGGCGTGATGATGCATTTGTTCAACGGCATCATCGTGGTGATCACGCTGCTCTTTCAGGCCAGCGTTTCGGCGCAGCAATCGGCCTATGCCACGAGCGTGCTGGCGCTCTTGGCCGGGGCCGCGCTGGCGGGGCTGGCCGATCTGTCGCGCCGCTGGGAGCGATCTCGCTGGCGGCCTTTCGTCACCGCGCCGTTTGTTTTTTGTTGCGCGCTGTTCAGCGCCATGTTGTTGTTGGCGGTTTATCAAAACGGCTCGGGCGCGGTAATCGCCATGAGCTTCGTGGTGGCCATTCTGACGACTTCAGGCTTTTCTCGCTGGATGCGGAGCACGGAAATGCGCTTTCGTGGCTTCGCCTTCACCGACGAAGCCACGCGGCGCCGTTGGAACGAAATGCGCGAGCTTGATTTTCAGGTGCTGGCGCCACACCGGCCGGGCCTAGTATCGTTGGCCGAGAAAGACGCGGAGGTGCGCCGCAAACATCGTTTGCCCGCCGATGCTTACCTGGTTTTCATCCAGGTCTTTCTGGGCGATCCGAGCGAATTTCACCGACAGCCGCTGATGCACATCGAGCATGAGGACGGGCTGGAAGTGATTCGCATCCGCCATGCGGTTTCGGTTGCACACGTCATCGCCGCGATTGGCCTAGAGTTTTGCCGCGTGGGGACGCCGCCGGAAATCATCTTCGGTTGGTCGCACGAGACGCCGCTGGCGGCCAACCTGAACTTCTTGCTCTGGGGCGAGGGCAACGTGCCCTGGATGGTGCAAGAAATGGTCCGCCGCGCCCAGCCCGACGAAAAGCGCCGGCCGCGGATTGTCATCGGGTAAT
>DASVGM010000401.1:0-6442 GCA_036379555.1 Pirellulales bacterium
TAGTGAAATGAATGTTGCGTTGGTACTGGGGTTTCTCCCCACATTAAGCCCGGTAGAACTGATGATTATCGGGGTGGTGGCGGTGCTTTTGTTCGGCTCCAAGCTGCCGAGCGTGGCCCGATCGTTGGGCAAGAGCATGTCGGAATTCAAGCGTGGCATGCAAGACTTGCAGAACGAGTTTCATCAGGCGGAATCGGCCCATTCCGCTCCCGCGCGGCGTTATCACGAGATTGACGACCGCGACGAGGCGACGGCGCCCAAGTTTGAACCACCGGCCGCCGAGCCGACGCTGGAATCGCCCGGCGGCGAAACGCCCCAAACCGTACCGCCGGAAGCCGACGACAAACCCTACGGCGCCGCTTCCTAACGCGGACGATACCGCCAGCGGGCTGTTGTTTTGAGGCGGTCGGCGCTACCGAAGGATGGGCTTGGCCGGCGGTGGCGGAGCGGAACAAATCCGCTATGGAATCTCAACTCATTATCGTGTTAAAGCCTGGCATTCTGCGCAGGCCAGGCCCATCCTCCTCGAACAGGTGTAAGAGGCTATCCGAAAACTCGTCGTGGGGCGGGCCGCCGGCCCGTCTGGACGCGAAAGACGGCTCGGCGAGCCGCCCCACGATACGCCGCCACGGCGAAATTCGAGTTTTCGGATAGCCTCTAAGTGTCTCATTCATGGCCGCGCGACGAATAAGCTAAGCCGCACGCGGACAGAAGTGCCTGCAACGCGGGTCGGCGAGATTTGCCAAGGATGCCCCACCGACACAATTATTCCGCTTTCTCGGCAGAACTGCATTAAAGGTCAAGATCCGCGCGATCCTTGCCGATAGACACCCCTGATCCCGTATTTTCGGTCTAGGACAGCGATGACCCTACTCTCCACAGTTCGCCCAGTCCCCAGTCGCAACAGCGAAACCGCCAGTCGCATCAGCGAAACCGCCAGTCCCAAACTGGTACGGTCGACGTCACCCGGCAAATCACGGCTGACGATTCGTTTGCCCGATCTGAACAATCCCCGGCGTCCAGTCGCGGCACCCTCGACGCCGGCGCCTCCCACGCATTTACCGTTGGCCGGCTCAACCGGCACGGCGCCGGACATGGAACCTGCCGAAGGCAGCGAGGATGGCGATTCCAGACAAACTGCGACGGCGCGGTCAGCGCCAGTCGAGTGGCTTCATGCGTTCAGCCGAAAGACCGTTGGCTTTGTACGCCAGCCGAAGTTTTGGCTGGCCTGCGTGGTGGCGGTCGCCGTGCAAGTGGTGCTCGCCTTTGCCATGACTCCGGCGGAAGATGCCCCCGAGGGACAAAAGCCGGAACAAGCACCCGCTCCGGCCTGGCAGAAGGCGGCGGAAGAGCCGGCGGCGCGGATCGTGGTGCCGGCCGCGCCGGCCAGCGTTCCAGATGAACATGCCGACACCATGCCAGCCGTGACAACTCCAATGGGCCCGGCATTTTCCGATCCGGCAAGCGATGCCGCCGGACACGGCGACGTGCCGCAGACGACCGCGGGAGCGGAGCAACCCATGCCCACCGCGTTCGTGGCCGACAACCATCCCCGCGCCACCGGTGTCGCCGGCGCCGTCGACCAGCCGGTCGGCGGCGGCGATGGAGCAACCTTGGGCGGCATCGCGCCGTTCGATCCAGAAGTTTCGCCCGATCAACACGAAACACGTTAATGAGCAGCCTCAACCAAGCGTTTATCAAGGCCTATCAGCGCCGCGGCGCCGCCGCGCCGCACATCCCGTTGCCGCCGCCGGCCGTGGCGGATCGTGCCGCCGCGAGAGCCGCGCCGACACAGCATCCGCCGACGCCATCCGCGCCGGCGACGGTGCGCGCGTTCGATCAGAAAACAACTTCCCTGCCGGCCGCGCATCTTTTCGGCGCATCGCCGCTGTCAGGACCGCTGACGGGACGATATGCGGCGGACGACGTTCCACCGCTTGAACCCGCGACGACAGCGACCGCGGACAAAACGCCGCCGGCGACGTCCGCGCGGAGCGAGCGCACCGACGCCGCATGCGCTGCCGCGTCGCATGCCGCCCCGGAACCGGCTTATGAAGTTGAACGCTTTGAATGGCCGGCGGTCGTCACTTCGCTTTGCGGTGAAGCGGACAAGGATCTCTCGGCCTTGATGCAGGAACTGCTGCCCGACGGCCGAGGCGCGCTGCTGGTGTCCGGCTGCCGCCGCGAGGAGGGGCGCACGAGCATCGCGCTGATGCTCTCTCGCCACTTGGCTCGATCGGGTTCGCGCATCGTGCTCGTCGATGCCGATTTCCAGCGGCCCAGCGTCGCGGCCTGCCTGGCGACCGACGCCGAGGTGGGTTGGGAAGAGACAATCACGGCAGGCTCCCCCGAACAGGCGATGATCGAATCGTTGCACGACCGGCTGGTCGTCCTGCCGTTGCGCAACGCGTTGGACGACGCCACTCCGGCCGCGTCGGCCTTGCAGCGGATGTGCGGCGCCTTGGCGGAAAGGTTTGACGTAGTGTGTATCGACGCCGGGCCGTTGGTCGAAGATGAAAACAACCACAGAGTGGATTTTGGCGATGCGCCGATGGTCTCGGCCCTGGTCGTGCGCGACGTGCGCCACTCGCGCCTGGAGCAAAGCCACGCCGTCGGCCGAAAACTAGTGCAACTTGGCGTCCGTCGTTGGGCCATCATCGAAAACTTTGCGTGATCCCATGTACGAAACTTATTGGAAGTTGAGCCGGCGGCCGTTTGAAAGCGGCGCGAACACACGGGCCTATTATCCCAGCGAGCCGCACCAGGGCGCGCTGTTGAAGCTGCGTTATGCGATCGAGCACGAGCACGCGGCCGCCCTGCTCAGCGGCGGCCCCGGCACCGGCAAGACGCTGCTCGTGGCCTTGCTGGCCGAGCAATTGCCCGAACGCTTTCGGCCGGTGGTGCAATTGCTGTTTCCGCAGATGCCCGCCGCCGAACTGCTGGCCTATCTGGCGACCGAGTTGTGCGGCGGCGGCTCGTCTTCCATCGCCGAGAACCTCTCGCGCATCGAACGAGAACTGGCCGAGCGACGTCGCCAGAGCCGGCACACCGTGCTGGTGGTTGACGACGCCCAGCTTTTGGAAGCCAATCGCACTTTGGACACCTTGCGCTTGTTGCTCAACCTGGAAGCGGACGGTCGTCCCTTGCTGACTTTGCTCTTGGTCGGCCAGCCGGCGCTGCTGCCGATCTTGGAGCGGATGCCGCACCTCGACGAACGGCTGGGAGCCAAGTGCCTGCTGCGACCGTTGAGCATTGAAGAAACCATGAGCTACGTTTGGCACCGCATGAGCGTGGCCGGAGCGCCGGGCATGGTCTTCGAGCAATCGGCCCTGGAAGCGTTGTACGTGCTCACGCGCGGCGTACCGCGCCGCATCAATCGCCTCTGCGACCTGGCCTTACTGATCGGCTTTGCCGAGGAGCAGCCCGCCATTGGCGCCGAGCACATCGAAGCGGTCGCCAAAGAGCTGGCCGTCGCCGCATGAAGTATTACACCGTCCAACTAAAACCTCGCGAGCTTTTGGAGTGCGGAAAAAAGGCCGCCCAAAGAGACCGGCGCCGACTGCTCGCGGCCAAGTGACGTGTAGAGCGTGTGGAACCAACCATACAGCTCATCGCAAACGGCGCGGCCGCGCGGCTCAGGCTCAATCGCGACGTACTCAGGGCAAACCTGCCGTTGGACCTCTTCCACAGTGCCGCACGCGCCGGCGGCCAGCAGCGCGAAGATCGCCGCGCCAAGACATGTCGTGTCGCCTTGGGGCACAAGCACGGGCGTTCCCAACGCATTGGCATACACCCGATTCAAGACCGGGCTTCTGCGGGCGATGCCGCCCGTGTTGATAATCCGATCGACCTTCACGCCATATTGTCGCATCTGTTCGATGATGATGCGTGTATGGAAGGCCGTGCCTTCCAACGCCGCGAACAATTCGTCGGCCGCCGTATGCGCCAGGTTCCAGCCTAAAGTGGCCCCGCGTAAGCGCGGATCGCCCAGCACCGTGCGGTCGCCATTGTCCCACACCAAACGCAACAGGCTGGTCTGGCCGCTGCGATAGCCGGCAATCGCGTTGAACAACTCGGCGGTGGTTGTGTTGGCCCGGCGTGCGATGGCGTCAAACAAATCGCCCACCGCCGAGAGCCCGGCCTCAATGCCGGTGTAAGCAGGATGGATTGAGCCGTGTACCACGCCACAAACGCCCGGCAGCGGAACAGATCGATCGGCAATCGCCATTACGCAGGTGGAAGTGCCGATCACGTTGACAATGTCTCCCAAGCGAATACCGGCGCCGATGGCGTCCCAATGGGCGTCGAGGCCGCCGTAGGGTATAGGAATGCCGGGCGAAAGCCCCAGCCGTTCGGCCCAGACGCGGCAGAGACTGCCGGCTAATTGATCGCTACGGCCATAACGTCCGCCCAACCGCCCCCGCACGCCGGCAAACAATGGATCGACCCGCGAAAGGAAGTCTTCGCCGGGCAGGCCGCCGAGCGATTCGTTCCACATCCACTTATGGCCCATCGCGCAAACGCTCCGCGGCAAATCGCGCGGATCGGTGATGTCGCAAAGCGTCGCGGCCAGCATGTCGCATTGTTCCAGAGCCGTGGCAAACCGCGAACGTGTCTCCGGGTTGTTCCGCAGCCAGTGCAGCAACTTGGCGAGGCCGAATTCCGCCAGGTACTCTCCGCCACAGTAATCGAGCGCCTGCCAGCCGTCCCTGCGCGCGGCCGCGGTGATCTCGGCCGCTTCGCGCCACGCTCGATGATCGCACCAAAGATAGTAATCGGCCAGCGGCTCAAGGTTGGCGTCGACGGGAACCATCGTCGAACCGGTGGTGGCGATGGCCAAAGCCGCGACCTGCCGGCCGTCGATGTTCGCCGCCACGACGGCTTGCCGCAGCGCCTCGATCAAGGCTTGCAGATGATCGGCATGGCGTTGCGTGGCGAAATCGGGGTCGTCGGCGCGCCGTTGGGTAGGGTATGAGGCGACGCCCGAACCAAGGCGGCCGCGCTGCCGATCGACAATCGCCACGCGCACGCCGGCCGTGCCAAAATCGACTCCCGCCACGAGCGTCATGACGCCTCCGCGAGCAGGTCGGCGGGCGAATCGGCGGCAAGTCGCTCATCGGCTGGTAAGCGCAGGAAGAGTGTCAGCAAGCCGCTGAGTAAGTGCAGAGCGGCGAACATCCAGATGACGCCGCCCTCGCCAATGCGCGGCAAAAACAAACCGACCAGAGCCGGTCCGACCCAAACGCTGGCGCCCGCGCCCAGATTGAGCATCGACATCGCCGCTCCCTTGTGTCGCGGCGACAGTGACGGCACGAGCGCCGAGAGCGGTACATAGCCGGCCAAGGCGGCGCCATAGCATACGGCCGCCGCCGCGGCCAAGGGAAAACTCGCTCCGAAACGACGCGGAATCTCATACAAGAGCAGCGCGCTGACGGCCGAACCGAGGCAACCGCACAGGGCGACCGTTCGTCGCCAGCCAAACCAATCGCCGATGACGCCGAAGAATAAATTCCAAAAAATATTGCTGGCGAACATCAGGCTGAGCAGACGCAGCCATTCACTCAGGCTGAAGCCGATCGTCTTGGTGAAATAGCCGGGCAAAAAAACCAGAAAGCCGAACTCCGGCGTCGTATTGATCACGCGCACGAGGCAGCCAATCACCAGTTTGGGTTCTTTCCTGGCGATGGCCACGCTTGCCAGCAAGGAGGCGAACGGGCCCTCTTGCCGCGTCGCCAGGCGTTGCCGGCCGGTAGGCTCGCGAACACCAACGAGAGCGATCGAGCCGCCCAGCACCACCAACACCAGCGAAAGCCAGAGCGTTGGATAACCACCGATCCACGGCACCGTGTAGCTTGCCAACAGCGAGCCGAGCGCCGGCAGGCCGCCGGTAAACGCGAACCAGAACCAACCCACCGCGGCGCCCAGACGCGTTGGCGGCGAAACCGCCGTGAGCCACACCAAAAATCCATAGGCGAACAGCGGATAGCCGAATCCGCGCAAGGCATAGCAGGCGACGATCGCCGGTAAACTGCCCGTCGCCATGGCCAGCAACAGCGCCACCTCGAAGATCGTCCAAATCGCCCAGCCGGCCAGCATGACCTTGCGCGGCCCACAGACGTCGGACAGCGCGCCGGAGAGCCAGGCGGCGATGGCCGCCGTCATGCCATAGAAGGTGAAGACGGCCGCCGCGCGTTCCTTGGAAAAGCCAATTTCCACGAGAAACGGCGACAAAAAACCCGCCTCGACGCCGTCGCCGATCATGAACAAAAGCAGGCCGACGTAACCCCAAACGAGCGGCGGAAAAATGCCGATCCGTTGCAAAACGGCATCACGAGCGGTGCTCACGGCGCGGCTCCTTGGCGTGACTGTCGCAGCAACTCGCCCCATTCACCAACATCGGCGACGACAAAATCCGGCGACCGCTCGAACGCGTCCGCCTCGG
>DASVGM010000402.1:0-18281 GCA_036379555.1 Pirellulales bacterium
CTGCTTCCGTCACTTTATAAGTCGTCCGCCCAGCCTTCCACACTCAATCCGGGTATCGCCTTCAAGTCGCTGTCGCTGCTCACAGTCGTTGAGCTTGCTCGTCAAAGGCCGTCTTGCCCGCCTCTTTCTGACGTTCGCGAAACGCTTTCAAAGCTCGCTCGTCGGCCGTCGATACTTCGATAGGCTCCAGCGAGTCGTACCAGATGATCCAATCAGCGATCGCCTCGGGAGTGTCCTGCCAATCCGCTTCGCCAATGCCGAAGGTTTTCGCGGCTTCCGGAGCCTGCACTATGACACGGCTGCCGTCGGGCAAGCGCGCCGGTTCGTTGAGGACGATCAAACCGTTTTTCACCGTTCCGGTGATCCAATTCATGCCTTGCTCCCCGTGATTCCAGTGCGCCGCTCACACCAACTCTTCCATCGCGCGGCCTTCGGCCAGCACGGCCAAGGGCCGCTCGGCGGCGTCGTAAAACGTGTGGTGAATGTCGATGCCCAGCACATGATACATCGTGGCCAAAAGGCAGCCGGGCGAGGCGGGACGCGAGGTCGGATACTCGGCGCGCGAGTCCGTCGAGCCGATAACCTGCCCCATGCGCAAACCACCGCCCGCGTAAACCACCGACATGGCGCCGGGCCAATGGTCGCGCCCCGCGCCGGGATTGATGCGCGGCGTGCGGCCAAATTCGCCCATGGCCATCACCAACACCCGTTTCGCTTGCCCGCGACGCTCCAAGTCGGTCACCAGGGCGGCCAAGGCGCGGTCGAACTTGGGCAACAGGTTCTTCTTCAACTCGTTGAAGTTGTTGCCGTGCGTGTCCCAGCCGCCGCCCGCCTGAATGGAAACATAAGTCACGCCGGCTTCCACCAGCCGCCGGGCTAAAAGACAACTCTGGCCCAGGTCATTGCGGCCGTATTCGTCGCGCAGCTTTTCGTCTTCTTGCTTGATATCGAACGCCTGGCGGGCTTTGTCGCTGGTGACCAGTTCCAAGGCGTCGGCATAGAACTTGTCCAGCCCCGCGATGGAGCCTTGCGTGTCAAGATCGCGACGGAGATCGTCCAATTCGCCCAGCATGTCGTGCCGGCGATGCAACCGCTTGTCGTCCACGCGGCCCGGCAATCGCAGGTTGCGCACCTGAAAGCCGTCGGAGTTGGGATCGGCGTCGGGCGAGAACGGATTATATGAAGCGCCCAGGTAGGCCGCCTTGGTAAAAGCGTGGTTCCGCGGCAACGTGACATAGGGCGGAATGCCCGCCGCATTGCTGCCGCGCAGCCGGGCCGCGATCGAACCGCAAGACGGATAAATATTGTCGTTCACCTCCAACGTGGGCTGATAGCCGGTGAGCATCCATTGCGAGCCCATGCCGTGGCCCGCGTTGGTGTGCGTGCCGGAGCGGACAATAGAGAGCTTATCCATGATCTGCGATTGCAACGGCAAGTGCTCGCTGATCTGGATGCCGGGCACGTTGGTGTCGATGGGCTGAAACTCACCGCGAAACTCCGCCGGAGCGGAGGGCTTCAGATCGTACATATCGATGTGGCTGGGTCCGCCGGCCTGCCATATAAGAATCACGGCGGTATCCTTGACCGGCGCGCCGGCGGCTTTGGCCGCGGCCCTTTGACGCAACAGCGCCGGCAGTGTCAAGCCGCCGATGCCCAGCGACCCCACCTTGACAAAGGTGCGTCGCGTTAGTCCGTCACACAGGCGAATGCGGCTGCCTGAAATGTTGAGCATGTTAAAGCGCCTCCGAAAAAAGATCGTGTGACCTTGCTGGATACTGACAACCAAACCGGGGATTCGCGTTCGTTACATTCGATGTTCTAACCGCCCTGCGAAGCGCGGTCAACATTTCGCCATACTGCACGCGGGCTGGAATGAGACAATCGGTGCCAGCGGAGGATGGGCCTCCTGGCCCGTCACCAGTCAAGGTGACGGCCTGGGAAGGCCATCCTACTTGAGCGCGTAAATACGCCTTATTCCTGCCCGCGTGCAGTATAGCTCGGTTTGGCCCGGAAATAATGGCCAATGGCAAGGATGCGGTCGCATCTCATCGACTGCCCGCCGATTTCAGGAGTTCATTTATCCAGGCGGCGTCGGCCTCGCTGAAAGGCGGCTCCAGGCCGGCCTTGTAGTCGATCGAGTCGTAACGTCCGTTGGCGTAGCATTGATCGATCAGGGCTTGCAGGTTGAGCGTCGCGGCCTGATCGCGTTTACGCAAAGGAATCGGGATGCTCGGCAGCTTTTGCCGCAACGGAAAGGCATAGTATTCCAAGCGCCAAGGATCCCAGCCGCGCCGCACACACGCGCCATATTCGGCACGGCGGGCGGACGGAATTCTCTTTCGCGGCACGCTCATCATCCAGAGGCCGCGGCGCAAGATGTCGATTTCCACCAGGCCAACGCCGCCGCCTTCCAATTCCTGCTTCTCGCGATATTTCTTACGCCCTCTGGGCGTTGATTTATTGGAAGGACCAAGAACTTCGATGACGGTGATTAAACGCTGCCGGGCGCCCGCTTCGCGAATTTCGATGTAGGGTTCCGTGGCCGGCTCGGGAACATAGATCACCAACGGTTCGGCCACGACCTCCTCGGCCACGGCGACATCACCCGAACCGGCATCGCGGCCGGTGTGTTCCGTGAGGCGCACGTCGGGGTAGATGACGCGTCCCTCCTGTTCGCCATCGTGCGGCTCAACGTAGACTTGCTCCTCCATTCTCGCGATCAGGTCGCCGGGCAGCTTCGCCTGAAGCTGATCGCTGGCATACGTGACCAATCGCTGATGCACGTCGCGCCAGTGCAACTCAAGGTAGGGGTCCATGCCGGGAAATGGACTTTTCATATCGAGAACCATAGAACATTAGTCGGCCACCTTCGCCCCGGCGATCAGGTTGATAAAGTCTTTGTTGCTCTTGAACTTGGAAAGCTGCTTGGTGAGCTGTTCCATCGCGTCGACGTGGTGCATGCTCGAAAGCGTGCGGCGCAACATCGTCACCGCGTGTAACGTGTCGGGGTCGAGCAACTTTTCTTCGCGGCGCGTGCCCGATTGGCTGATGTCAATGGCCGGCCAAACGCGGCGATCCGACAGCTTGCGGTCGAGCACCAGTTCCATGTTGCCGGTGCCCTTGAACTCCTGGAAAATCAGCTCGTCCATGCGGCTGCCCGTATCGACCAAGGCCGTGGCCACGATCGTCAAAGAGCCGCCCTCTTCAAACACGCGCGCGGTGGCGAAGAGCTTCTTGGGAATGTCGAGCGCTTTGATATCGACACCGCCCGACATGGTGCGGCCGGTGTTGCCCACCCACTTGTTAAACGCCCGGGCCATGCGCGTGATCGAATCCATCAACAGGAAGACGTCGTGGCCCAACTCGACCAAACGCTTGCAGCGTTCGATCATCAATTGCGAAAGGCGCACATGGCTCTCCACGTCGCGGTCAAGACTGCTGGCCACCACCTCGCCGTTGACGCTGCGGCGCATGTCGGTCACTTCTTCAGGCCGCTCGTCAACCAGCAGCACGAAGAGCTTCACGTCGGGGTAATTGGTGGAGATCGATTGGCTGATCTGCTGCAGCAAGATGGTTTTGCCGGTGCGCGGCGGGGCCACAATCAAGGCCCGTTGCCCCTTGCCCAGCGGCGTGAGCAAATCCATCACGCGCGGGCTGAGCGGTTGGGCGCCGGTTTCCAATTGCAGCCAAGATTCGGGGTTGATTGGCGTCAGAGAGTCAAAGGTTTTGACCTCGGGGTATTCGTCCGGCTTCATGCCGTCGACGTCGATGATTTCCCGCAAGCGAGGGCCTTGCGCCTTGCGGCTTTGCTGCACCAGGCCGTTGACCAGCAGCCCTTCGCGAAGGGCGAATTTTTCGATCAGCGTGCCGGGCACGAAAGGATCGGTGCGCTCGCGCTGATAGTTGTTGCTCGGATCGCGTAAAAAACCGTAGCCGTTGGGATGCAATTCCAAAATACCGCGGGCGGGTTCCAGCGGCACCGGTTCGCCGTTTTCGGTCAAGGGTTCGACATCGGGCGGAATGCCGGCGTCGCCGCCTCCCCCGCCTCCACCACCGCCACCGCGACGCCGCCGCCGCCGAGGCGCGTGCCCGTTGACATAGGAACCCGAGCCACCCATGCCGCGTCCGCGGCCACCACGTTTCTTCTTCGCCATAAATTCACCAAGATGGGCGCTTGCCACAAGCCGCGAACGCCGCGGCGTACACAATAGGCGGCACGCGCGATTGTTTGGGGGCGAACCCAATCATTAGGACGGGCCAAAAACCCGTCACCGAAGATCTAAACAGAAGCCAATTCCCGCCTTACGGCGAAGAATTGTATCAAGTCGAATCCGCTAACCTGACAATCTGATGAACGAGAACCCCCGCCACGAGCCGTGCTGCCACGAACCGTGCTGTCGTGCGATGGTTTTGACAACAACCGAGCGGGCAAAAAGATGCCAATCTGCGCGGTTTGCCCGCCAAAGCCCCAAGTTGCTAACTAGCCAGACTACCAAGTAGCCGAAAAAACCCAGGGCCAGAAGCGGCTCTCATCAGCCTCCAAGCGGAATAACGTATCGCTCAGAGAAAACCGTACCATCTGCCATCCGTTGTCAGGTTTGCGACAACTAGGTGGGACGGTGCCTATCTGTCAGGCAAGACGTAAATCTATGCAAATCTTAGCTACCACAACCGCCGTGTCAAGCGATGTTTTTTTTATTTCGCCTCGGGCCGCCGCCGCCCGCGCTCGCCGCCCGCCCGCTTTCGACAGGCGACAATGCCGTCACAACCATAATCATCGGCAAAAATCGTGCAAACTTTTGACGGTCTATCCGATGTAATCCATATTCACGCGTTGTAAAACTGCCCTCTGAACCCGGCGGGAAACTCGATGACAGCTCAATTCCTTCTTGTTTGCGCCGCGTTGGTGGGTCAAGCGTCGCCCGTGAATCCGGGCGATGGCAGCCTCAAATGGCAAACCGATTTAGCCGCGACCCAGCGGCTGGCGCGCGCCAGCGGCCGCATTGTGCTGATCCACTTTGGCGGCCCCTGGTGCGAACCCTGCCGCCGCTTGGAACAAAACGTGTTCAGTCAGCCCGGCTTTGGCCGCGACCTGGCCACGCGCTACGTGGCAGTCAAAATCGATCCACGGCAGCAACACGAACTGGCAAAAGAATATGGCGTACGCGCCGTACCGTGCGATGTGGTAACCACGCCAAGCGGCCAACTCGTCATTCGGCTCGAAAGCCCCGACACCGCGGCCGCGTACAGTGCCACACTGAACCGTGTCGCCGATAACGTGCTGGGGCCGGCTTCCGGCACGGCGCAGGCCGCCGGCGCCAATGTGGCGGCAACCACGCCACCGACTCAGCCAACCGCCGCGCAACCGGGTTCGCCCGATCGTTACGCTGACTACAACAATCAGCGCCAGCAGCCGCCGGCCGCGGCCGGTAACACGCCGCCTGCAACGCACCAAAATCCCACGCCGCCCGCGGTAGCCGGCATATCGCACGAATCACCGTCCGCGGCACAATCGCCCGCGGCAGCGGCGAACACAACACCGGCAAGCACGGCGCCGCCGGCGACGGACGCGCAGCATCCGCCCTTTGCCCTCGATCGCTTTTGCACGGTGACACTGGTGGAAAAGCGCCGTTGGGCGAAGGGCAGCGAGCAATGGGGCGCCATTCATCGCGGTCGCACTTATTTGTTTATCAGCGCCGAGGCCCAAAAGGCGTTTTTGGCCAACCCGGATCGCTACAGCCCGGCCTGCGCCGGCAACGATCCGGTGCTTCACGTCGAAAATCATCAGGACGTACCCGGCAAACGGGAGCATGGCGCGTTTTACAACAACCGCATTTATCTGTTTAGCAGCGAAGACACGTTCCAGCGATTCCATCGCAATCCGGCGCCCTACACGGCCGATGTTTCCCGGCCAACACGGCGCCGCTGACGAAGGTCGGCTGCGAACCGATACTTTTGGCGGTTTGGGCCGGTGCGCGCCGTTGACTAATCGGCGGCGGCGGAGAAAAATGAGCGAGCCTCTTCAACGTGTCGCCACAAGTGGCGGCGGCCCGCCGCCGAGCGCGGCGTGCCGGCTTCCATGAATCATCCTCCATCGGAACAAAAGAACGTGCCATCGATTGAGCGGGGAGCGACCGCCCCGTGATTAACCTTCGCTCCACAAGAGAAATTGCCCTCATGCGCCGTCCAGGGCTGCTGGTCTGGCAGGCGCATCAGGTCGCGCGCGAGTTGGTCCGGCCCGGCGCCACCACGGCTGAAATCGACCTGGCGATCGAACGCTTCTTCGCCCAACATAACGCCGTACCGCTCTTCAAAGGCGTGCCCGGCACGGTGCCGTTTCCCGCGGTCACATGTATTTCCGTGAATGAGGAAGTGGTCCACGGCATTCCAGGGCCGCGGCGGCTGGTGGAGGGCGACGTGGTGAGCATCGATACCGGCTGCAAGCTCGACGGCTGGTGCGGCGACGCGGCGGTCACGCTGCCGGTGGGTCGCGTGCGGCCGGAAGTGCAGCGTTTGCTGGATGTGACCAAGGGCGCGCTTGATTTGGCCATCGAGTTGATGCAGGTCAAACGCCGTTGGAGCGAGGTGGCCGTGGAAATGGATTGTTACGTTCGCGACGCGGGCTTTCACGTCGTGGAAACCTTCGTCGGCCACGGCATTGGCCGCGAGATGCACGAAGATCCGCAGGTGCCCAATTTCTGCAACAAAGAGTTCCGCAAGAAGGGCGATTTCGATCTGCGTCCCGGCCTGGTGATTGCCATTGAGCCAATGGTGAACATGGGCACAAGCAAGGTCAAGGGCCTTTCCGACCATTGGACGCAAGTGACCAAAGACGGCCGCCCCAGCGCTCACTTTGAGCACACGGTGGCGATCGGCAAAGACGGCCCCATGCGTCTTACCGCGGGGCCAAGCGGCGAAGACGTTTGATCGCACTACCGCGGCAGCTTGACGGGCGGCTGGTCCTTCAAAAACTGATACATTTGGCCGAGCACGTCGCCCGTCTGGTTGCGACCGCCGTCGCGATTGATAAATACGTTCTCAATGCCCAGTTCATCCATCCGTTTTTTCAGCAACCGGCCGAAGTTGGGATGATGGATTCCCTGGCCGGGTTTGGCGTTGAGCGGCAAAGGCCCGTCCGGCTCCGAATAAATCGTAAACACCGGCGGATCGTCTTTGGTTAGAAAGGTGATCGGCGAGCCTTCCGCATACAGCCGCCGCAAGGCGGGCGTCGGGTGCAGCGCTTGCTCGGCGGTCTTGACGCCGAAAATCTTGAACATCGAAGGATGTTCCCAGGCTCGGCCGCCGATCAGTTCGCGCGTTTGAATCGGGTCGTAGGTCGCTTGCGCTTCGATGGCGCCAACGGCGGAAAGCCGGGTTGATTGCCGCAGCACGGGATCGGCATTATCCGGATCGGCCATATCGTCGTGAAAACCGATCCAAAGAGCGATGCCGCCGCCCGCCGATTCGCCATAACAGGCCACACGCGTCGGGTCGATGTTCCACTCCTCCGCCTTGCTGCGCAAAAACTGCACAGCCCGGGCGCCGTCGTGTTGCGGGGCCGGAAAGATCACATGCTCGCCATCCACGTAACTGTAATTGATCGACGCCAGATGCATGCCGGCGTAGCGCATCACCTGCACCGTGGCCGGGCTGACCTCAGTCTTATCACCTTCGACAAACGAACCGCCATGAATATGAATCAAAAGCGGCGCGGGTTTACGCGTGTGAGCATCATAAAAATCAAGCACATTCCGCTTTTCAGGGCCGTAAACCACGTCGCCGTGGGTGGGGTGCAGCATGGCCGCGGGTGTTTGGCCCGGCACCGAACGGCTGAATAGGATGATTGCAAGAAAAATCCATGTTTTCCGATGGAAGATGCGGTTTAACATCGCCAAACCTTCTGCATAAGCGGACTGACGCCCGCCATGAACACTTGAGAAAGTCGATTCAAACAAGACGCAACGCTGACGCGAACTTTACTTATTAAACTCTACGCGATGGTTTTTCAAGCCCCTTTTTATGGCGGGGCAATGCCCGTTGTTTCCACCACTTCGCATACCTTATATAATAGCTTCCAGAGTTTGCGCTTTCGCGCGAGATTTATGATCGAAACCTGTCGAGCCGCCGTCCGTCCGCGCGTCGTCTCTCCGGAGACCGGCGACGTGGTGCTATTGGAAGACGAAGTGGCCGTCTGGCTCGCGGGATCGGCACGAGCGTTGCGCATTGCCGGCGGCCCCGGTGCGGGCAAGACAACCGCCATCCGGCACCTGGACGCCCTCCTGGGCGACCGCGCCGATGTCCTGCTCGTTGACGACGCGGGCTTCGCTCCTGAAAACATCTTGCTCGACTTGCGGCGGACCATTTATTCGGCGCCCGGCGGCCAGCCCGTCAGCCTGCCCGCCAGTGAAGAGCCGACATTGCAGCTTGCTTCCTGGAACGAAGACGATCTGGTCGAGTACTGTCTGGCACGGCATCGGTCGAGTTGCGGCTCGATCATGTCGCGCGTTCGCGCCCTGCCCGACGCTCGACGATTGCACGGCGTGCCGCAACTCTGGACGTTGGTGCTCGACGCCTTCGCGGCCGATGATACGACGGACGATTGGCGCAAGGTGCTGCGCAGCCAACTCAACAAGATGGCCGAGGTTGAGGCTGCGGTCGTGCGGCACTGGTGCTTGTGTGAGCTCTTGCAGCGTACGAATAAAGCGAGCTTCGCCCTCGATTTGCTGAAGAAAAGAGGTTGGCAGCCGGGTAGTTTACCGTGGCTCCGACATCGCTCGACGTATGCGGTGTTGGCGGCCGAGCATGTGCTGTACTTGTTGGACGATGACAACGATCCCTTCTTTTTGGAATATACGTGGCCCGATGATCTCATCGCAGAGACGGTGACCTTGCTGCCGCACTCGACTGAGGCGTGGGGCCGGCTGGTTTACATTCTCGCGCATCGTTCGCCGCGTTATCATTCCACTGCCGCCACCCTGTTGCACGCCGCGAATCGAGGCTGGCAGCCCCCACCGCGCACACGGGCCGACTTGACGGGCGCGGATTTCTCGGGAGCCAATTGGCCGGGCATCGACCTCTCGAAGGCCAAACTGCCGCAGGTCAATTTGTCGGGCGCGGAACTGGCAAAAGCGCGCTTCGACCACATCGAGGCGTACAAGATCGATCTGACCCGCGCGAACTTGCGGCAAGCCTCGCTCTGCGGCGCCAGCCTGCGCAAGGCCACGGCCGAAGGCGCCGACTTGACCGAGATCACCGCGAAGCGAAGCGCCTGGTCGCACGCCGATTTTCGCGGCGCGAATTTGCACGGCGCCGATCTTCGCCGGGCCGATCTCAAGCAGGCGAATTTCGCCGCCGCCAGCCTCTCAGCCGCAGTGTTGGTGAGCGCTCAATTGGAGGGCGCCGCGTTGGACGGCGCCGATTGCACCGGGGCCGATTTCCGCAACGCGAAACTCGCGCGCGCCCGACTCGCGATGGCGTTGCTCTTCAAGGCGCGTTTCGACCGCGCCGATCTTTCCGAAGCGAACCTGGAAAACATCTATTGGCCGGACGCCGCGCTGCGCAAAGCCAATTTATCGCGCGCGTACCTGACCGCGGCGATCATGCCCGGCGCCAATTTGCGCGGGGCCGTGCTCCGCGAGGCCGGATTGGCCGACGTCGCTTGGGAAGGCGCCGACCTGCGCTGCGCCGATTTCTCGAACTGCGCGTTCCATCTTGGTTCGTCGCGCAGCGGACTGGTGGGAAGTCCGATCGCCTGCGAGGGGAGCCGCACGGGTTTTTACACCGACGAATCTCTTGAGCAAGGTTTCAAATCGCCCGAGGAAATCCGCAAAGCGAACCTGCGCGGGGCCGACCTGCGTGGGGCCGTCATCGCGCACGCTGATTTTTATCTGGTCGACCTGCGCGAGGCGCGTTATTCCGCCGTCCAGGCCGACCATTTTCGCCGTTGCGGCGCCATTTTGTTCGACCGCGCCGCCAACTGCTGAAGGCAGCCCCTTGACGACGTGCCGTTGACGGTGGCCGCGCTTGCAGAGGCTATCCGAAAACTCGCCGTGGGGCGGGCCGCCGGCCCGTCTGGAAGCGAAAGACGGCTCGGCGAGCCGCCCCACGATACGCTGCCGCGGCGAACTGAGGTTTTCTCTTGCCGGCCATAGTGGCGAAACTCGCGATCAATGGATAGAATCTTTGGTGGAGTTGGGCGAAATTGGCAAATGGAGTCGTCAGCCGTTTGTCATTCGCCGCCATGCCATCGATCGGCCGCTGAGGCGGAGCGGCCTCGTGACTTGAACAGGAGCCTGCCTGAATGAAACCTGCCACCATCGTGAAAACTATTGCCATCCGCGGCTTCGATCCAGGCGGCGAGCCCGAGATGCGAGAGATGAGCGACGGATCGCTGGCGGTCGTTTTCAGCTACATGCCCCCCTCCTATGCCAAAGACGAGGAGCTGGAATACGCCGACTTCGACGAGCAAATCGAGCGGGCCGTCGGCGTGCCGGTGCGCCGTGATGACCAAGAACTGTTTACCATCCGGCAGCCGCACAAAGACACCGCCGCGAAGTTGAAGTCCTTCCTCGAAGCGTATCGGATGAGCCAAGCCGACTAGCCGCGTCACTTGACGAAGTGAGTTTTTCCGTCGAACGCTTCCGACGCCATCACGATGGTTTCGGCGATCGCGATCAGTTTTTGGTTCTTCGTGCTGGCGAACCTTTGCAGACGACGAAACGCCTCCGGTTCGTCCACCCCCAGATGCTTCATCAACAATCCTTTGGCGCGCTCGATCATCTTGCGGTCGGCCAGCGATTGCCGCAAGTCGGCCGCCTCGCGGCGCAGGACTTCAAACTCCTGGTGCCGCCGCACCGCCAGTCCAATGGCCGCCTCCAGTTGCGTTGGCGTCGCCGGCTTGATTAAATAACCAAACACATGGTTTTGTTCGGCGCGCTCGACCAACTCGGGCGTGCAGAAGCCGGTCAGCAAAATGACCGGAGCGGGAGAAGCTTCGTAGATAGCCAAGGCGGCATCTAGGCCGTCCATGTCGGGCATGTCAATGTCGGTCAGCACCACGTCGGGTGTTTTTTCCAGACAATGACGCACCAACTCCCGGCCTGTGCCGCCGGCGAAAACCACCTCGTGCCCAAGCGAAATCAACATGGCGGTCAAAGTGCGACGGGCTTCCGTATCGTCGTCGGCGATGGCGATGCGCAGCGTTTGGATCATTGGCCGCGTGTCCGGCGCATCCAGGGTTCGAGTTCCCGGCATTGGTTCAAATCCTTGTTGGTCTATGCGAAAGAGATGACTTTCCGCCCTGTCGCAAGCGGCAGTGTTGAACGCGGGCAACAAAGGCATCATACATGCAGCAATGCGCGTGCCAGTGCTGTATAAAGATGCGGCGATTCGCCGTTTCATGGAAAAAATAGGCAATTTTACGCGACGAAAACGGTCGCAAGCCCATCCGGCTTCCCTGGTTTGAAAGCGCTTTGACCAGCGCGGCACCAGAGTGCCCAGAAGGCGAACAAACAAGAAGTGAGCATCATGATTCAACCCTATCGCGTGCCGGTTTCGACCTACCGGCTGCAATTCAACCACCATTTTGGTTTCCAGGCTGCCAGGCGGCTGGTCGCCTACTTGCACGAACTGGGCGTTTCCGATGCTTATGCCTCGCCGTTGTTTCGCGCCTGCCACGCCAGCACGCACGGCTACGATGTCGTCGATCCTTCGACGATCAGCCCCGATTTCGGCACGGAGGACGACTTTCAAGCGTTTGCCAGCGAACTGGCGAACCACGGCATGGGGCTGCTGATGGATGTCGTGCCCAATCACATGGGCATCAACGATCCGAACAATCGCCTTTGGCAAGACGTGCTGGAAAACGGCCCGTCGTCGCCCTACGCCTCTTTTTTCGACATCGATTGGGATCCACCTAAGGCCGAACTGAAAAACAAGGTGCTGCTGCCGTTTCTGGGCGATCAGTATGGCAACGTGCTGGAAAGCCAGCAGCTCAAGTTGAGCTACGACGAGGGAGTGTTTTTCATCGAATGCTACGGTCGCCGCTTTCCTCTGACGCTGGGAAGCTGGGCGCGCGTGCTGGAACTGGTGCAACAGCATGCCGTCGGCAAACTGGCCCACGGCGATCCGCATTGGCACGAACTGGAAAGCATTCTAATCGCCGTGCGCAACCTGCCGCCGCTTGCCGAAACCGACCCCGAAAAGATTCATCAGCGGCAGCTTGAACGCGAGGTGGTGCCGCGACGCATCGACGCGCTGGTGAAAGCCGCGCCGGCCATTCGCCAGGCGATCGAGCGCGCCGTCGATGAGTTCAACGGCCGCCTCGGCGAACCCAGCAGTTTCGATCGTCTGGAGCAACTCTTGGACGAGCAGGCCTATCGCCTGGCCTACTGGCGCGTGGCCGCCGACGAGATCAACTATCGCCGTTTCTTCGACGTGAAAGAACTGGCCGCCATTCGAGTGGAGCTGCCCGCCGTCTTTCGCACCGTGCATCAGCTTGTGTTCCGCTATTTGAAAGACGGCCACGTCACCGGGTTGCGCATCGACCATCCCGATGGTTTGCTCGACCCTGAACGCTATTTCGCCAGCTTGCAAGACGAATGGTGCATGCTGGCCGGCATGCCCGCTCTCGATGGCAACGGCGGTGGGCGAAAAGGCCGCGGCGAATTGCCGCTCTACGTGGTGGCCGAAAAAATCCTCTCGCGCGACGAGCCGTTGCCCGCCGCTTGGGCGGTGGCCGGAACGACCGGCTATGATTTTTTGAACCTACTCAACGGGCTGTTTGTCGATGGCAAAAACGCCGCGGCCATGCGCAACCTTTACACCCGTTTCAGCGGGCAGCATCGCCGCTTTCGCGACGTGGCCTACGAGAGCAAGAAGGTCGTTCTCGAACGGTCGATGTCGAGTGAACTGCACGTGCTGGCGCGGCAACTCGACCGCATTTCCGAAAGCCATCGTTACTCGCGCGATTTTACCTTCGCCACGTTGCACAACGCGCTGTTGGAAACCATCGCTTGTTTCCCGGTGTATCGCACTTACACTCGGCCCGGCAGCGACCCTGTGAGCGACGACGACCGCCGGCGCATCGTCGCCGCTCTGCGCGTGGCCAAGCGGCGCAACCCGGAGATCGACGCCTCGCTGTTCGACTTCGTGGGTTCCGTGTTGCTCTTGGAGCATCCGCCCCACCTCACCGAAGAGCAACGCGACGAGCGGCGCGAGTTTGTGCTGCGGTTTCAGCAACTTACCGGGCCTGTCACCGCCAAGGGCATCGAAGACACCACTTTTTATCGTGATTACCCGTTGTTGTCGCTGGCCGAGGTGGGTGGCGACCCGGAGCATTTTGGTACGCCGGTGGCTGAATTTCACCGCCGCGGCCGCGAACGCCGCGAACAGTGGCCGCACACCATGCTCGCCACCGGCACGCACGACACCAAGCGCGGCGAGGACGTGCGGGCACGCATCAACCTGCTCTCGGAATGTCCCGCCGAATGGGAGCGGGCCATCGCGCACTGGCACGCCCTGAATGAGCGTCATCTCAGCGATGTCGATGGCGCGGCGGCGCCCAGTCCCAATGAAGAATATCTGATTTATCAGACGTTGGTCGGCGTTTGGCCGCTGGACCGCGCGCAAGAAGATTGGGCGGTGTTTTGCGACCGCATTCGGCAATATATGTCCAAAGCCATGAAGGAGGCCAAGGCCAACACGAGTTGGACGAATCCGTCGGAAGATTGGGAAGGCGCCGTGGGCCGCTTCATCACGGCGATTCTCGATACCGGCGCGTCGCGCGAATTCATCGACGACTTTGAGCGGTTTCACGCGCCGCTGGCCGTGGCCGGCATGCACAACGCGTTGGCGCAATTACTGCTCAAAACGTGTTCGCCGGGCGTGCCCGACTATTACCAGGGAGCGGAGCTTTGGGATCTCAATCTGGTTGATCCCGACAACCGCCGCCCGGTCGATTTTGATTTGCGCCGCCAACTGCTGCTGGAACTGAAACCACAGCTTGAGGGCGACCTGGCCGGACTGTCGCAGGCGCTGTTAAGCGACTGGCGCGACGCCCGCATCAAGCTCTTCGTCACTCATCAGACGCTTAATTTTCGCCGTCGGCAAGCGGAGTTGTTTCACAGCGGCGACTACGCGCCGCTCGACGTCCACGGGCCTGCTTCCGATCATGTGTGTGCGTTTGCGCGTGTCAACGAACGTCAGGCGGCGGTGGTGGTGGCGCCGCGGTTGGTATTGCCATTGCAGAATTCCGGCCGGCCGCTGTGGGACGCCGACGTTTGGCGCGACACGGTTTTGGCCCTGCCGGGTTGGTTCAAACGCGGGCGAAACTTGTTCACCGGCGAAATGCTCAGCGTCGAAAACGGGAACATTCCGCTGGCGGATTTGCTCGGCCGGTTTCCCGTCGCGCTCGTGGAAAGCGCGTAAGATGGGCTTCCTGGCTAGGGCCCCCAGTTCGTAGCGACGCGAAAGCCCAGGTTCCAGCCACGGTACGTTTTGTAGCTTTCGTTTTTGGGCGGCGGGACAGAGCTTAGCGCCATCTCAAGACTGGCATTATCCGCGCTACTGTCGGCGGCGGACATTCCATAGTAGCGGCAGTCTGAAGTCCACTCCCAGACATTTCCCAGGAGGTCATAGACGCCGAAAAGACTGCGCTGTTTTCGTGCCGCGACGTGCGGTTGACCGGACGACTCCTCCTTAAACCAGCCGTACTTGGTTGGCTCGCGCTGAAAGTCGTTCCATTCCGCCGGCCCGCCGGCGAGACAATATGCGAATTCTTCTTTGGTTGGCAAGCGGAAGCGCCCTGCGCTTGACCCGATCTTGTCATTCAGCGCCTCAGTAAACCTGTTGCAGTCGTCGAATCTCACAAAAACGACGGGCAAAGCGCCGCTGTCCTCTGGCTGCGGCGCGGGAAAAGCTCCCATCATCGCGGACCATTGCCGCTGGGTCACCTCCGTCTGCCCCAGCCAGAAACCCCTCACCGCGCCGTCGGCGCTTGGCGGCACCTTGACCAGCACCAAGGGCACTCCAGGCGCCAGCAAGAGCGTTTGTATGTTTGCATCGCCGCTTGATTGGCCCGCCAAATCGACGTCGCCCAGCCCCTCAAGTCGCCTTTCCGTCCGCGTTTTCAGCAGGCCGGCAACGCCTGTGAGTCCCTGAGCGTACCAAAACGCCGCACGACGACGGCAAGCCGGCGCGTTTGCGCGCTGATCCGCTTCCGAAAGCTCCCACCATAGATCGCCGATCTTTATCTGTTGCTCGGAGTCCGCCGCACCTTTCACGTCGGCAACGGCGGCGTCGCGGAGTTTGCCCGCCGGCACCTTTGTCAGGTGCTTCAGCCCCAGAACCCAGTCGTTCTTGTCGAAGCAAAGCTGCTTTCCCACGGTTTCGTTGGCCGGAGGATCATCGGGATGTTCCGCCAGCACGCGATGGGCGTCGGCGAACGCCTTTTCACGGGCCGCATGTCCCGAACGTCGCTTCTTCAAATCGCCGCGTCGGGCCGCGATTTCCTTCCGCAGCTTCACGTCTTTCGTGCGTAGCGCTGCCGCCTGGGCAACTTTCCCCAAACGGTCGGCCGCATCGAAACGGCCCTCGCGAGCAGCCTCATCCAGTAAGTCCAACGCCGACTTCGCCACGCTCGCGCACTCACTGCCCATGCGCGCGAGCTTGGCGGCGTTTTCCATCAACTTGGTTTTGGCCTCCAGAGCGTCGAACTCAAACAACCGGGCAAGTTCGTCATACGCGTTGCAGGCGACGCTGTATTCGGCGACGCCCGCCGCCAGGTCGGCTGCCATCAATACTAGGGCCGCACGCTCAGCGGCGACGCTTGTTTCATCGACCGCGGAAAGCAAGGACCGCGCCGTCTTCAACTGGTCGTCGCCGGCGAGATCATCCTTGTAGGTCTCGCGAATGAGCGCTTCGGCCTTGGCCAGCGCTTCCGCATCGGGCATGGCCGCGCGCGATGCAGCCCGTGCCTGCGGTTCTGCCGTCGCAGTGGTCTGCCTCGTCCCGTCCGGTGGCGCGGCGGCCAGTTCGGACGCCGCCGCGGGGGACTGCTCGGTGGTCTGGGCTGGCTGACTGGGCGGGGCGCCAGCCGTGTTGGCTTCTCCATTTGGTGTCGTGGCCGCCGATTCAATCTCGCCCGGAGGCGGGTCGGGAGTTTCGCTCGAATCGTTCGCAGGCGCAAGGCCGCTGTCTCCGCCGCTTGGCGGGGGCGGCGGCTGAACCTCACGATGCGGCTCGCGCTTCTCCACTTGCTGAGCCGCGACCGGTGTTGGCTCGTCGTGTCGCGGGTCGGCCGCAGTCGGCGATTCAACCGCTTGCACTAGTTGAGTGCCTTGTTGTTTCGGACTGCTGCTAGCGATCCAAATAATAATTAGGACGACCGCGGCCAACGCGGCGGCGATTCCAATCGTTTGACGTGCGCGAGCGGTGCCGCGTTTGACGTGCGATCTTGACGCGGCCGGCGCCGCTTCGGCGGCAGCCGCGACGGTAAGCTGCTGGCGCAACCTGGCGTCATAGGCGGCATGCTGCGTTGGATTGAGCAGGCAGATCCTGGCCGCCGAGAGCTCGTTCAGTAGTTTTTGCGAGAGAGCGGAATGTTTACCCGTCTGGTAGGTCCGCACGTGCGCCATGCGCTGGTTGGCCGCGGCCTCAATAACGTCGAGATCGCCTTCAAACAACGCAACTGCCAGCAGCCGATAATGGTTCGCCGGCTGCTCGTTCGCCGGAATCGCCAGCCATTTGTGGTAGGGATCGAATGCGTCTGACATGCGTGGTCACCTCGCTCAGCATCGTTTCCGCTCTAGCTTACCGCGCCGACGCCGCCGGGTGAAGCGAATCGCTCGGTCAAACTCCACCATAAATTCATGGTGGACAATGCGAACCCTACGGGTCTGCAAGCGGTTTTCGGATAGGCTCTAACCCTTGATGCCACCCGCTTGCCGGGTGGAGACATCACGTTGGCTGTCTACACCGGGCATTTGCCCACAACCCTTTCACCGATTTTCCGCCGCTTGGCCGCCTTCGGCGGCCAAGCGGCGGAAAATCGGAGGTTTGAGGGGCGGCTGCGGTTGTAGACAACCAACGCGAGACTCCCTCGGGCAAGCCGAGGGCATCTTAGAACGTGGCATTATGTTCACTTTTGGCACGGCAGTTGCGTTGTATGTGTATCAGAGAGGGCAGCTCTGCCAGAATGGCAGGGCATGGGGAAATCGGGCCGCAATGTCCGATCGGATTGGTTCTTTGGCAATTTGGTAAACACGCACGCTTGGGGAAATGGGCCGTGGCCATCACCGGCTTTGCACAGAGATGCCCCCCTGTGGCAGCAAGACTGCCAAGTTCGAGCAAGGCTGCCAAGTTTCGCACCGCTGCGAGCGCTTGCGTGGTTCCTTCCTAATTACCCCATTTGCCAATCGGCTGTCGCCTTTTTTCGGTGGTTCTCGTCTTTTGTAACGATTTTTCCGATTCGACTGGAGTTTGCCGATCATGCGGCCGATTATGGTGCCTGTCAGACCAAAGTGTCAGTCTGCCGGGCCACCGCGCCTAAGGCAGTCTTGCCCTCTGATCGGATTGCGGTGGACGAAACGAATCAATTTAACCCACCCTGAAAGGTGGCTTTAGAGCGAAAGTCGTCCTTCCGCGAGAGTAAGTGCCATAAGTTCTTTGACAAATTAACTTTAGATCGTGTCAGGCCATGTCTGGCCAAAACGGGCGATGGCGAAGCGTTTCGCCGCCGGTTTTGCCGACGTCAAGCCTGGCGAGCTTGACTCTAGTCTTTGTGCCATTTACACTTGGAGCGTTCAACTGACGCTTGAGGGCGGGCCCAAAAGCCTTCCTTTATCACACGGAGATCCGACTGGTGACCAAGAAAGAAATCGTCAAAACGATCTCGGAAGAGATCGGGCTAACGCAACTCAAGACCAAGGAAATCGTGCAGAAGACTTTCGACGCCATCGTGGAGACGCTGGTGGAGGAAAAACGCATTGAGCTGAGAAATTTTGGTGTGTTTGAAGTCAAAAAACGAGCGGCGCGAAAGGCCCGCAACCCGCGCACGGGCGCCAAGGTTTACGTACCGGAGAAGTATGTGGTGACCTTCAAGCCCGGCAAGGAGATGGAAGCGCGTGTCCGCGAGTTGGAACGCCAAGCCGCTGAGGCGGCTGAATTGGAGCGCCAGCGGGCCGAAGCGGCCGAAAACCAAGCCGACGACACATTGCCTGATGAATCACCCCCCGACCACCCAACCACGCAGCGAATGACGATCGAACCCGTTTTTGGCGGCA
>DASVGM010000403.1:0-13073 GCA_036379555.1 Pirellulales bacterium
CGGCCAAGCGGCGGAAAATCGTAGAAGGGATTGGTGGCAATTGCCCGGTGTAGACGGCCAACGTGATTCTCCACCCGACAAGCGGGCGGCATCAACGGTTCAACGCCGCCGCGACGAAACGAAGTAACAACTGTCAACCATTCATGTTGCGATTTGAGACGGTGCCGGGGCCGATGCGCACTGCGGGTTAGGTCGTTCTCGGAAAGCTTATTAACCTCCCGAGATCGCTCCCAATTCGTGAACCATATCGACCAGGGCGACGACATTATCGACAGGCGTTTGTGGAAGAACGCCGTGGCCTAGATTAAAAATGTGTCCCGGACGCCCGCCGGCTTGTCGTAAAATGTCGATCGCTCGGCGGCGAATCTCATCGCGATCGGCCAAGAGCACGAGCGGATCGAGATTACCTTGGATGGCTCGCTCGCCGATCACCCGCCAGGCGTCGTCGAGGCGAATGCGCCAGTCGACGCCAATGACGTCGCCGCCGGCCTCGGCGGTCAGCGGCACGAGCGCCGGGTTGCCGGTGGCGAAGTGAATCACCGGCACGCCGGGCGAAACGCCGGCCATCACCGCGCGATTGTGCGGCAGCACGTAGCGGCGATAGTCGTCGGGGCCAAGACAGCCCACCCAACTATCAAACAACTGCACCGCTTGGGCGCCGGCCTCGATCTGGGCATTCAAATAGCGCGTGATCGCGCGGGCCAGTCGGCCCATGATGGCGTGCCAGGCCGGTTCGTCGCGATACATCAAAGTTTTGGTGTGCAAATAACTGCGGCTGGCCCCGCCCTCAATCGCGTAACTCGCCAGCGTAAAAGGAGCGCCGGCGAAACCGATCACGGGTATTCGCTCGGCGATGCCCGACCGCGTCAGCCGCACGGTTTCCATCACGAAGTCAAGCGACGCGACGTTTTCCAACTCCATGAGCCGATCGACGTCGTCCGATCCGCGCACGGGATTATGAATGACCGGGCCTTCACCGTGGGCGAATTCCAGGTCCATGCCCATCGGCTCCAAAATCGGCAACAAATCGGAGAAAATGATGGCCGCGTCGACACCCAAACGCTCGACGGCCGTAACCATCACCTCGGCGCACAATTGCGGATTCTTGCAGAGCTCGAGAAAGGTGGTCTTCGCGCGCACCTCGCGATATTCGCTCATGTAGCGGCCGGCTTGCCGCATGAGCCAGATGGGCGTCTGCGGGCAAGGCTCGCGGCGGCAGGCTTTCATAAATGGGCTGTCGTGCCATGCCGGCCGCTGTTCAGCGCTGGAACGTAATCCGGCCGGGGCGACTTCAACGCGAACGGGCCGGCCGCGTTTACGAGTCAAGATGTCGCCGCTTTGGGTCGCGGCGGCCTGAACGAGGTGGCCCATTTTTGGATGCTCAGGTTCGAGATCGACCGGCAGTTCGCACTCGTGCAACATCTCGCTGGTGGTCGGTCCGATCGAGGCGACCACCAGGCGGCGACACGCCTGCCGCACTTCGTCCGCCAGATCATGACCTTCGGCGAGCTTCAAGAGGTTGACCGCCTGATGGGCCGACGTGAACAGCGCCACGTCGATTTCGCCCGCCGCGATAGCGCGCACGTTTTGCTCCAGCGGCCCCAGGTCATCGGGAAAATCGTAGTTGTAAAGTTTGACGCGCAGCACCGCGGCGCCGCGGGCCTCAAGCCCCGCAATCAGGCTCGCGTTCGCTCGTCCATATTCTTGCAAGGCCACCGTTTGGTTGGCGACCGGCACGCGTTCGTCGATCGTTTGCAGCAATTCGCGCCAGGTGTTGGGTTCGGGCACACGGTGCGTCGGCTCGATGCCCAATTCCTTGAGGGCCGCCAACGGCTTGGGGCCGCGCGCGATGGTCACCACGTCGGAAAGGCAATTGAGAAAACGCGTGCGGTCGATGTGCCGTTCCACCTGGCCGATAAGCTGCCGCACGCCGACGCCCGTCAAAAAGAGAACGACATCGACCTGTCCGCTGATGAGGCGATGGCCGAAGTCGATCGCCTCGCGCGAGTTGTCGACGGGCACTTCGCGCATGGACGGGCTGACCGTCGGGCAACCGCCGAATTTTTCGATGAGGCGTGCCATTTCGGCGGCCCGGCGGCTCTCGAAAGCGGCGACGCGCAATCCCGCGAAATCGGCTTGTGGAGAATCGGATGACAAATGAAGGTTCCTGTCTATGGGGACTTGGCCATTTCTTCGAGCGCGGCCAGCACCTGCTCGTCGTGGCCATCGACGGAAACGCGTTTGAAAACTTTGCGCACCACTCCCGCGGCGTCAATCAAAAACGTCGATCGTTGCACGCCCCACGACTTTTTACCGTACATGTTCTTTTCCCGCCATGCGCCGTACTTTTCAGCGACCTTGTGATCGACGTCGGCCAGCAGGGGAAAGCTCAATTCGTACTTATCGCGAAACTTGAGGTGGCTCGCCACGTCATCCGTGCTGAGGCCGAAAACCTTGGCGCCCAGTTTGCGCAGTTCCGGCTGGCGATCGCGAAACGCGCAGGCCTCGCGCGTGCAGCCCGGCGTGTCGTCGCGCGGATAAAAATAAAGCACGACGGGGCTGCCGCGCTGGTCTTTCAGCTTGATCTTTTTTCCGTCAGCGGCCGGCAAGGTAAAATCCGGCGCCGGCTGCCCTTCTGTAATCCATGTGCTCATCAAGTTCTCCTACTATTATCGGGCGGTGTTGAGTATGGATAAGATACTGCGAATCTAACCATAAATCGCCGCCAGTTCGCGACGATAAACACCGGCATCGTCCGGCAATCGCTCGGCCAGCAACTCGCGCCGCCCCACGCCGTGCTGAAGGCGACGCTTCTCAAAAACCGGCATGTCGAGCCCTGTCACCGCCTTGATTCCGCGGCGCACGATCTCGCCCTTCAGAGCATACAGTTTGTCGTGCCGCCAATCCGTCAACTCGATGAACGGAATACCCTCCGCCACCTCGATGACGTTGGGCAAAGCGTAGGGGCTGAACCCGCTGAAATCCAACAGCCGGGCGGGGGCGTAGCTGCGCGCGTGCCCACGGCTTTGACCGCCGGAATACGTGAGCGAATGCTTGATGGCGTTCACGCCCCAGCCCTCCTGATAGAGCATCAGATTGTTGAGCACGCTACGGATGGTTAACTCTGGATTCGCCTCGATCGGGTAATCCTTGAGGTTTTCATCGCCGCCGTCGCCGTCGGCCAGGTATCGCCAATCGGAATAACGCCGGCGGATGCCGCGGCACAACGCCAAAGTACATGCCGCCGCCTGCACGTCGAGCGGTTTGTAATCTTCTAGCACACGCACCGCTTCACGCCGGTCGATCGCCGCGGCCGGCGCGTCGATCACTTCCAAAAACAGGCCCAGCCCCAGCGAGTCGAGAAACGCACGAGCCTGCTCGGCGTCGTCGCCCTTGCCGTCGATCGCCAGCGTGAACGCTTTCAGTCGAGCCGGCGATTGCCCGCCGGCCAGCAGCAGATGATAGAGCGTGAGGAAAACCGCGCCGGAATCAACGCCGCCCGAAAACAAAACGCCGATCGGTTCGCGGCCGCCAACGTGGTCGAGCCACTTCCGGCATTCCGCCGCGATCGTGCCGATGTACGCGCGGCCGATCGCATCAAGGTCGGCCGGCAAGCGGTTGCGCTCGGGCGTGAAGAAGCGGCGGTAGGTCGGATTCGGATCGGGGCAGCCGACGAGCGCGATCTCCACAACGTGGTGGGCCGGCACCATGCGCGTGTAAGACGGATGAAATTGGCCTTCCAGCCCTTCGGCGGCCAGAAACTCGCGAATGCGGTCGATGCGCTCCGCCACGACCAGGCAAGGGCCTTCCGCGCGTTTGGCGATAAAGTAGCGCAGCGGCCGTCCAATGGAGCGGGCCATGCGCACTGTTTGCCCTGCGCGATGCACCAGAGCGAATTGCCCATCGATGGCCCGCACCCGATCGGGATCGCCCGAACCGACGCGCTCGATGGCGTCCGCGAGCGACATATTCAAGATGACGTTGGCCTCGGGGTGGCTGAGATCGACCAGGCGTTCGACGGGCGCGGCATGCTGCATGGAATCCTCGAAAGAAACGGATAATCACGTTATCGTAACGGGTGCGGGCGGCCGTGTCCAAAGATAAATTCCCGCTTATGATCGCCGCAACTCCCTTCTGCCAAACTGTTTGTGGCATGGGTGAATGCTGTTTTCGCCAGACGTTAAAATCAGTATCATCCCACGAATCGGCTCGGCCGGCAAAAGCCGCAATGCCGACACTCCCTTTGGTGGAGTGTCAAACGAGCCATTGGAGAGCAACCATAACCGGAAGGACAGCGGATGACCCGCGTCGCTATCGCCGCGGTTGGATGTGGAGTGGCGGCGGCATTCGCTTTATCGGCCAAGGCCGGCAAAGCTGAACCGACGTTGCGCGACGTGCTGCGCGGCAACGCCCGGCAACGCCCGGCGTCCATGCGACGCGACAGCCCTCACGGCGAACTCGCGGGCGTCGGTCAGATCGCCGTCGAATACTCGGTTCAGTTGCGCAAGGGTGGCGTCGAAGAAGCGGTCGATCCTGAACAACATCGCTTTCGGCCGGGCGATCAAATTCGCGTCTGGATTCGGCCATTCAGCGATGCTTATATTTATGTCTTCTTTGAAGACGACCACGCTCGTCGCCGCTGCCTGGTGCCACAAGACGCGCGTGCGCCTGTTCTGGCCAAACACAACCGGCCGGTTCAATTGCCGGTCGACGGCGAGGTCTTTGAGTTTGCGGCGGGCTTCAAAGGCGCGGCGCTGGTCTTGGTGGCCTGCAAAGAGGCCAATGCCGAACTGGCCGCCTTATGCCAGGCGCTTCGTCGGCAGAGCGGCGGCCAGGCCGCGCCACAACTGCGAGACGAGAAGCCCTTGGCCACCATTCGCGAGCGGCAGGCGCAGGCGGTTTCCTACCGCGGCCGCTTGTCGAACCGGGTGCTTTCGCGGGTTTGGACCGAGGTGGAAAAGCGAGACGCCGCCGACGCCGTGCTGTTGGAACCGCCCGGCAACGGTCAGGCAGCCACGCTGGCGATGTTAATCACAAGAACTCGCCGCAGCCCCGCTCTCATGGTCCGCATTCCACTGCACGCGGCGGAGGCCGTGACCGTCAACGTACCTTGGTCGAAGCGCCGTTGACGACGCTCGCCGCGTCGCCACGCGGTCGCTACCGCAGGGCCTGGCAAGGCGATTCTCCAGCCAGGATTATTCACCGAGCCCGGCGGAGGCGGTGCACACTGCGTGGCAGAATTCGTGAGAATTCTGGCCGTAACTTGCCACCACGCCACGACTTCTCACGAAGTCGGCTACTGGCGTACTTGGACTAGACTCTTACACCAGCGCCGCCGCTTCCACGAAGTGTTCCGCGCCATAAGCCTTGGCGATCACCACCACGCCCCCCTCGCTGACCGTAAAGCCGCGGGCGCGGTCGTGCTCGTGGTTGTAACCCACCTCGACGCCCGACGGAATGTGAACGCCTTTGTCGATGATCGCCCGGCGCACTTTGGCGTGCCGGCCGATATCGACGCCCTCGAACAAGATCGAGCCTTCCACCTGGGCATAGCTGTTGACGCGCGTGTTCGAGCCCAAGATGGAGTGCGTCACGCTGCCGCCGGAGACAATCGAGCCGGAGCAAACAATGCTGTCGAGCGCCTGGCCGCGACGGGCGTGCGGCCCATGCTCGGAAAACACGAACTTGGGAGGCGGATAGGTGGGATGGTAGGTGCGGATCGGCCAGCGATCATCGTACATGTTCAACAGCGGATCGACGGCCACCAGGTCCATGTTCGCTTCATAATAGGCGTCGAGCGTGCCCACGTCGCGCCAATAGGCGTCGTTCTTGCGGTTTTCATCGAGAAACGGAAAGGCATAGACTTTGTGCGTGTCGATCATGCCGGGAATGATGTTGCGGCCAAAATCGTGCGCGCTGTTGCGCCGCGTGGCGTCTTGGCAAAGTTGCTCGAACATCAACCTCGCGGGGAACACGTAAATGCCCATCGAGGCCAGCGCATGCCGGCTGTCGCCCGGTATATGCCGCGGGTGTTCGGGCTTCTCTTGAAAACCGATGATGCGGTGGTCGGCATCGACCTGCATCACGCCGAACTGCGTCGCCTCGGGCAGCGAGACTCGCAAGGCGCCCACCGTCACGTCAGCCCCTTTGGCTTTGTGCGCCGCGACCAACTTCATGTAGTCCATCTTATAGATGTGGTCGGCGGCCAGGATGACGACGTAGTCGGGGTGTTCCTTTTCGATGGTGTAGATATTTTGATAAACGGCGTCGGCGGTGCCTTTGTACCAATGCTCGTCGATGCGTTGCTGCGGCGGCACGACATCGACAAATTCGCCCAGTTCGCGCGAGAGCAGCCGCCGCCAGCCCAGGTTGATGTGGCGGTCGAGGCTCATCGCCTTGTATTGCGTGAGCAGCAGAATCTTTCTGATCCCGCTGTTGATGCAATTGGAGAGCGTGAAATCGACAATTCGATAGGCGCCGCCGAAGGGAACGGCCGGCTTGGCGCGGTCGCGCGTCAGCGGTTCAAGTCGCGATCCTTTGCCCCCCGCCAACACCACGGCCAAAACATTTTCCATGCGGTTCGTCTCCTTTCGTTCTCTATCCGGTTTCCATAGTGTAACGCTTCTTGTCCGGCGGCTAAAGGGCCACACCGCGTCACGGCGCAACAGAGGCACTTCCTGATGGACAAAATCGGGCTTGACGCCACGGCATGATGTGCTCTAAATAACCAAATCGCACAAACCAAATACAAGGAGTATGGCGAGTGGCACGGCCGCCGGCTAAGGAATTGACCGACCGCGAATTGGAGGTCATGCAGGTTTTTTGGAAGCGCGGAGCGATCACCGCGCAAGAAGCCCGCGACGAACTGGCGCGCTCGGGCGTCGATCGGGCGTACACCACCATCGCCACGCTGGTGCGCATTCTCACCGACAAGGGTTTTTTGCGGCAGGCGACGGACGAACGCCCGTTTCTCTTTGTGCCGGCGCGGTCTTACGAGGAAGTCTCGCGCAGGCTTTTGGGCGACCTGGTCGAACGCGTGTTTCACGGCTCGCGCGAATTGCTGTTTACGCGATTGTTGGAGCACAAAAAGCTGACGCCGAAAGAACGCGCCCGACTCGAGACCCTTTTGCGGGAGAAGCAAGAATGAACGCACTGGGGGGTTCGCTTCTGTGGAGCGCTCTGCAAGTCAGCCCTTTTTGCCTCGCCGGGACGGTCGCCTATATAGCGGGGCGTCGTGGCAATCGCGCCTGCGGGGCGCCGCTTTTGTTCGGTGTCATCATCACCGCGGCGGCGATCACCGTCGCATCGTTTAGCCCGTGGCCCCGCTGGTGGACTTGGAGCGATACCCTTTCTGGACAGCGCACGCCGCGCGCTTCCGCAAATATCAATAGCCCCACAACCGATCGACCCTCTTCCTCCGCTTTGCCGAGTGCGAACGACGGGAACACACCGCCGGCTCCGTCGCAATTTGAACTGAGCATCTCCGGCTTTCTTTCCTCGTTCCTGGGCGATGTTCGCGATCGCCTCACAGGCTATTCGCACGGCGGCTTGAACGACGCCCAATGGCATTGGCCGGCATGGCTGGCCTTGGCGATTCTTGGCAGCGCCGCCATCGGTGCGGCGCGTATGCTCATCGGCTGGTTGGCCTTGGCGAGATTGCTGCGCGCCACGCGCCGAGTGGAAGACCCTGCGCTCATCGCGATCTTAAACCGAATTCGCGGGCAGTTGCGCTGCCGGCGCGAGATCGAGCTGCGCGAAATGACCTTGGCCGGCTGCTCGCCCGCCACGGTCGGCTGGCGGCGGCCGATGATTCTGCTGCCGGCCGATTGGCGCCAGTGGACGAGTGACACAACGCTCGCCATCTTAGCCCATGAAACAGCGCACGTCGCGCATGGCGACTTCGCGACGTGGCTGGCGGCCCAATTGGGCGTGGTCGTGAACTTTTACAACCCGCTCGTGCATTGGCTCTCGCTGCGCCTGCGGCTGGAGCAAGAGCTGGCCGCCGACGCCCGCGGGGCGACGTTGGCGGGCGGACCACGACACTATGCCGCCGTGTTGGCGCGGCTGGCGCTGGCGCAAGACGATTTTCGACCGTTGTGGGCTGGACGCCCATTTTTTCCAACTCGCGGCACACTCATGAGGAGAATTGAGATGCTACACCATCAACCGATCGGCGAGCCGCGCTCGCCATCCAAAACCCGGCGGGCCATTTTGCTGATGATGCTCATCGCCGGTGGACTGGCCGTATCGGGCCTTCGCGGGCCAGCGCGCGTGGCGCGGGCCGAAGACACGGTCGTCGGCAGTGATTCGGCAACGAATGTCGTCGCAGTTGAATCACCGACCACGGACGCCACTCGACCGACCTTCGATAGCTCGTACCTCCCCGCGAACACCATCGCGGTCATCTCGGTCAAGCCGCTAAAAGTGACGGAATCGACCACGCTTGAGCCAGTATTGAACCCTTTCCCCTCATCGTATGGCTTTGCCTTCGCAATGACGGATAACGGAGTCGATGAGGTCAAAACCATCGTGCTTCCGGCCATGCGCGACAAAACCTCGTCTCCGCTGCCAAAGAATTCGACGGAGCCGGCGGTGATGGAAATCTACCGCATGCGTAAGCCTTACGAGCGCGCGAAGCTTCGCGTCAGGATCTTTGGCGAGGCCCCGGACGGCGTTACGGAAACAACCTGCCTTGGGCATCCTTGCCTGCGCGCTCAATCGGACAGCGGCCATCTGGTGAATTACGTGTTGGTTGACAACCGCACGATCGTCATCGTGCGCCAGCGAGACGTGCCATGCTTGCTGGCCGCCGGCGCCGCCGGCCATCCAAGCTGGTATGACCAGTGGCAAAGGATGGCCGAAAGCCCATTGGCCTTCGCCTGCGATCCAGCAGCGATGGCTGAGATTGAAATTGAACCGGCGGACGCGGGCGACCGGTTCATTTTGTCTTGCCTCAAAGGGGCTACGTTCCTGTCCGGCCGTGTCGAATGGACGTCGAGCGAATTAAAGTCGCATGTCACAGCGCAATGCGCTTCGGCGGAGAAGGCGCAAGCGATGACTCAACTGGCGCGCACCGGAGCGGCGGAGTTGATCGCCGCACTGACCACGGCACCGCAAATGTTCGCGCCGTCGGCGATGCCAAAGGAGTTCCAAGCAATCGACGTCGCCGGCAATTTGCTCGGTATGCTGCACGAGCTAAGAGTAAATCAGCAGGATAGGGCCGTTCGCGCAGAGGCGAAGTTTGCCTCCGCCTTCATTACGCAACTTGCCGACGCGGCCAAGGCGCTATTGGCGCGGCAAGGAGACGAGTTCAAGGCACGATTGAAAGCAGACGAAACATCACACGTCGAGAAACTGGGACGTCTCGTCAAGGCATTTGAAGCTTACCGCGCGAGACACGGACACTACCCATCCGCGGCGGTCGCCGGCCCGGATGGCAAGACGTTGCACAGTTGGCGTGTGGAATTGTTGCCATACTTGGATGAAAAGTCGCTATTTGACGAGTACAAACTCGACGAACCTTGGGACAGTGAGCACAATAAGCCGCTGATCGACAAGATTCCAAACATCTACTGCACCAGTCAATGGACTGGAAAAGGGCAAGCGGAATACTATGTTGTCACCGGGCGTGGGACGCTCTTCGACGACGCCCGCGGTCGCGACAGCATCACGGATTCGCCCGGCGAAACGATTCTCGTCCTGCAAGGCCGCCAACACATGCCCTGGACCAAACCAGTGGATATCGAAACCACCATCGACCATAACGTGACGCGCCCGTTCCGTTTTGGCGAAGGTTTTTACGCGGCCTTCGCCGATGGCTCGGTTAAATTCGTATCGAAGGAAACCGACGCCGCCACCGTGCGCGCGCTGTTCACCAGGGCCGGCGGCGAAGAAGTCAAGCTGCGATAGGCTTCGTTGGCGCGGCGCGTGGCTTTTTCGCCGCCGATGCCACGCGCATGCGATCAGCAATCAGCCACGGATGCAACACTGATCGAACACTGATTTTTTTCCGTGTTTGATCTGTGTTTCATCCGTGGCCCCTTTTCGATCAACGACGGAGCTGCCCGGCCGTCCTCCAAACCTGATCACTTACTCTTCCAAAAACGGTCGCAGTTTTTCGCGCGTGGCGGGCAGGCTCAACTCGGCCTTTCCAAAACCCGGCGCCGCGCCGGCCGCCACGGCGGCGGCTTGGGCTTCAGGGAAATTGCTCACCAGCATCACGGGCGTGGCCGCCAGTGACGCGTCAGCCTTGATGGCCGCGACGATGGCTAGCCCGTCGCTGTGGTCGGCGTCGAGCTTGCGATTAATCAGCACCAGGTCGAACGGTTCACTTTTGAGCCGCGCGAGCGTGTCGTCGAGATGGTGCGTTCGCACGATCGCCGCCGCGAATGAGTCCGCAACCAGGCGTCCGATGGCACCGTGGTCGAAATCGCATTGACCGACATCAAGCACACGTTTTGACATGACAAACGCCCCCTTATTTCTCGGCGACTTTGACGCCGGCCGTCGAGGCGTCGGCCTGCGCGGCTTCGTCCGGGTTGGCAATGGCGAACAAGTGCGATTTGTTCGAGATGTAGAGCACGTTCTTGGCGATCACCGGCGTGCTGTAGACGGCGTTGCCCATTTCGATTTGATGCAGCGGCTGGTACTGATCGTCGCCCTCCTTCTGCATGGCCACGCTCGGATCGGCTGAGAGGCCGAAGATGGAAACCTTGCCTTCTTCATCGCCCACGTAGACTTTGTCGCCCACGATCATGGCCGATCCCCAGGTGGCCGCGAACAAGTCAAACGTCCAATTGACCTTGCCCGTCTTGACGTCGAGGCAATGAAACAAGCCGCTGAAATCGGGAATGAACAACAGCCCGTCTTTGATGGCCACCGTGCCGCAGGTGCGGTGCATCTTCTCTTCAAAATCGGCGATTTTGCCGTCGCCGTTCCAGTCGTACTCGGAATAGTGCCAGACGGCGGCTGAATTGGGATTATCGATCGCCACCTCGCCATCTTCGGGAATGACCGCCTGCAAGCGCCGCTTGGGCAGCACATGCTTGCGGTCATCGACTTTGACCGCGAGCTGGCTGCTGACGTCGCCGCGCTTGGTGGCGTCGATGCACCACAGATGGCCGTTGCCCTCACCATGTTCGGGATCTTCACCCACGGCGATGTAAACCAGGTTTTCGTAGACCACCGGCGTGCCGATGATGTGGTTGCGCGTGCTGCGACCGCTGACACTGTATTTGGCCTCCTTGGGATTGCAATCAAACTCCCAGAGCAATTCGGCCTTGCCGTCTTTGGTGGCCTCGCCGCGGAAGCTGCGCAACCAACCGTCGCCGCCGCCAAACAAGACCTGCGGCACGCCGTCGATCACGGCGTAAGCCGGCGACGACCATTGCCCATGCACGATGTTTTCGCCGGGCGAGCTGTCTTGCCACAGCACCTCGCCGGTGTTCTTGTTCAAGCACAAAAAGCTGGGCGCCTGCGGCGAAGGGATGTTGGTATGGCCTTCATCAACGCCGTTGGAGGTGTTGACGAACAACAGGTCGCCGGCCGACGTCACCGAGCAACTACACATGTTGTGCTGCGACACCTTCAACTGCTTCATCATGTCGAGAAACCAAATCACGTCGGCCTCGTCTTTGTTCTCGTTCGGCTCGCCCTTAAAGGGGCCGTTGTTCTCGCCGTCGGCGAAACCTTCGGTATCAAGACAGGCGACCTCGCCGCGGCTGGTCACGTACCAAAGCCGCTTGCCTTCGACCAAGGGCGCGCAACAAATGCCCTGTTGAGGCCAATCATGCACGCGGCCGGTGGGCAACTTTTCGCTGGAGTGCTGCCAGAGAAAGTGCCCGTCTTTCTCGCTGAAGCACAACAAACAGCCTAAATCGACGCTGGCCGGGTAACGCTTGAGATATGCCGCGCCATTGTTCGTACCGGCAAACACTTTGCCGTCGGCCACGACGGGGTTGCCGTAACTCTGGCTGCCGAGCCGAGCCACCCATTTGATGTTCTGGGCGCTGTCGCGATGCCACTCGCCGGTTTGGCTGTCGAACTCGCCGGGGTTCCACTCGGTGGGAATGTTGCGCGCGACGGGCACGTTGTTGCGAATCGACGAGCCGGCCCATTGGTTCCATTCTTGAGTGATGCCTTGCTCGTCCGCCTTGGCCGCCTCTTCGGTGGTGGGCTTGGTTTCGCTTGCCTTTGAAGCCGGCGGCTCTTTTTCCGAAGGCGCTTCTTTGGCGGGTTCGGCCGCCGGTTTTTCTGCGGCGGCAGGCTCATCGGCCGGCATGTCTTTATCGACGGCTTCCTTTTCGGAGCCATCGGCCGGCATGTTTTCGTCAGCCGCGGGGGCCTGCGGAGCGGAATCCGTGGGCGTTTCGACGGTGGGCGGCGCCAGGTCAGTATTGGCGGGCGCATTGTCGGCGGCGGGCTGTTTCTCTCCGCTGGAGCAGCCCGCGGAAATGGCAAACCCCAACGCTAGCAATAGCGACGCGGTCGTTAGACGATTTGTGAAAAGCATATCTTGGTTCTCGCGAGGGTCAATTCTAGCTTGATTGATTTTTGAAGGCCCAAGGCCGATTTAGCCCCGTAGGGGCGTAATTCCACAGCCCAGGGCGAAGCCCTGGGTATAAAAAACCGAATACACACAGGTAGCCCTGAAAGGGCGTCATTCCACCAGCACGATATTCCAATCGCGCTCCCGCGCCGTCGCGAATAGCGCCATGTTCGCATCTCGGAGCTACGCCCTTTCAGGGCTAGATCGCGGTATCGCATCGCAACCCAGGGCTTCGCCCTGGGCTATGGAATGTGACCCCTTCGGGGTCGAAGGGCCTTTGGCCCAGTATTACCGATGGCTCCTGCATCACCGAAGACGTTACTTGTTGTTCTCTCTCACCTCAATATTATCCAAAAAGATCTCGGCGTCTTGGGCGTTGCCAAATAGGCCGGGGCTGCCGATCACGTTCGGCGCGTCGTCAACCGCCTCGATGGCCCACTCGTCCGGTTCCTTTTCGCCCTTGGGCCAGACCTTGCCGCGCAGCACCGCCTTGCCCTCTTCCACCGAGGCCTGAAACTTCATCGTG
>DASVGM010000404.1:0-5465 GCA_036379555.1 Pirellulales bacterium
TCGCTTCATCGCCGGTCTGCGGCGGCGTTTCGAGCAGGCGCCCGCGGGTGTGCTGCTTTCCAAAGGCGTGGCCGGTTCCTTGGCCAAAGGCGTGGCCGACCTAACCGCGGCCGGGGCGAAAACCCTCGTCGGCGGGCAGCCGCTCGGCGGGGCTGGCTCTCAAAGCCGCCGCCGACGCCGTCGGCAAACCCATCTACCTGGAGCTTTCCAGCATCAATCCGCTGGTGATTTTGCCCGGCGCCCTGGAAGAACGCGGCGAAAAGATCGCCGACGAATTCACCGCGAGTTGCCTGATGGGCAGCGGCCAATTCTGCACCAATCCCGGCCTGGTGCTGTTGTTGGCCGGAGGCTCGACCGATCGCTTCATCGCCGGTCTGCGGCGGCGTTTCGAGCAGGCGCCCGCGGGTGTGCTGCTTTCCAAAGGCGTGGCCGGTTCCTTGGCCAAAGGCGTGGCCGATCTGACTGCGGCCGGGGCGAAAACCCTCGTCGGCGGGCAGCCGCGCGAGGTCGAGGCTTATTCCTTCGCCAATACGCTGCTGCAAGTCGATGGCCGCGCGTTTCTGGCCCAACCGGGAGAGTTGCAAGCCGAGGCGTTTGGCAATGTCTCGCTGTTGGTGGTCGCGGCCAACGCGGCGCAGGCGGCTCAGATTATTGACACGCTCGAAGGCAATCTCACCGGGGGTTTTTATTCTGATTCGTCCGCCGGCGACGAGGCCTTGTACGAGCAACTCGCTCCGCCGCTGCGGCGCCGCGTGGGCCGTTTGCTCAACGATAAAATGCCGACGGGCGTGGCCGTCAGCGCGGCGATGAACCACGGCGGACCTTATCCGGCCACCGGGCACGCCGGCTTTACCGCGGTTGGCATTCCGGCGTCGTTGCACCGCTTTGCCATGCTCGCCTGTTACGACAATGTCCGTGCCCATCGGCTTCCGCCCGCCCTGCAAGACAAAAACCCCAACGGCGCCATGTGGCGGCAGATCGACGGCCGCTGGACGCAGGGTGACGTTGGCGTGCCAACGTGACCCCCCCACTCCTCAACCCTCTCGCCGCGCTTGCCGCTGCCCCTCGGCGACGTTCAACGGAGCGATGATCGCCCAGCCCACCAGAAAAAACGCCAACAAACTGGCCAGCGCCAGGTTGGGGCTGTTGGTCGTCGCCAACACCACGCTGAAAAACGAGGGGCCGAGCACGCTCGTGGCCTTGCCGGAGAAGTTAAAGAAACCAAAAAACTCGCCGGTGTGCTCGGGCGGCGTCATCAGGCCCATGATCGATCGGCTGACCGATTGGGTGCCGCCGAGCACCAGCGCCGCCACGCCCGCCATGCACCAGAAGTGCCACTTTTCCGATACCAAAAACGAACAGGCCAAAATCGCCGTCCAAATCGCCAGGCAACCGATCAACACCGCTTTTTGCCCGAATCGCTCCGCCAGGCGGCCGACGGCGATCGCACCGGGGAAGGCGATGCACTGAATCATCAACACGACGCCTACCAGTTCCGTCTGGCCCATGCCTAATTTATCGATAGCAAACACCGACGATTGACTGATGACCGTCTGCACGCCGTCGTTGTAAATCAGAAAACCGAGCATGAAGATCGTCAGCATGCGATAAGAGCGGATGTTTTTCAGCGTATGGCCGATGTTGCCAAAGGCGATGCGCGCCGCCTGGAGAAAGGGCTTTCGTTGGCCGCCGCCGGGCGATTTATCTCGCAGAATGAATACAGAGGGGAGGGTAAACACGGCCCACCACACGCCCATCAACAGCAGGCCCAACCTTTTGCAAGCCAGCTCGCTCAACCCGAGCGGTCCGCTAACTTTGAAAAGCAACAAAGCGATGGCCAGCGCCAGGCCGCCGCCCACATAGCCCAAGGCGTAGCCAAAGGCCGAGACGCGATCCATCTGATCGTCGCGCGCCAGCTCCGGCAGAAAGGCGTTGTAGAAGGTTTGCGAAAGTTCCATTCCCATTAGCGAAACGACATACAATACCACCATGACCCAGGCGTGTTCGGCCGAGGTGAAAAACATCAACATGGAGGCGGCGGCGCCGGAGAACGCCGTCAGCCCCAGCCAACGCCGTTTGCTGCCGTTGGCGTCGGCCACGGCGCCCAGCACCGGCGAGAGCAAGGCCGAGACGAACGTGGTGACGCCCAGGCCCAGGCCAACCAAGAGCGTGCCGGCATTGCCCGGCAGCACGTCTGTTTTGATGTAGAGCACCAGCACCGTGATGGAGAGCGTGGAGTAGGCGCTGTTCGCCCAATCATAAAGCGCCCAGGCGAAGATTTCGCGGCGCGTGGCTTTTGGCGCCAGTCCGCCGGCGGCGGCCGTGGTCGGCTGCCAGGGATGGGGCGTTTCGTCGCCGGCTGGCGGGGATGGTCGAGCGGTCGTCAATGTAGATCCTGAAAGGCGGCTTCTGGCAGGGCATGAGGAAGCCATCTTATCGGGCAGTCGGCCATTGGAGCAACCGCAGGTCGCGGCGGCTGGAAAGTTCGCTCGGCGGCATTTATCATACGGATTACCTTTTGACGCTGAAGCCAGCGATTACAACCCCAGCCGCTTTTCGCACCGCCGAGATCCATCGCCATGACAACCGAACGTGCCGCCAATCAAGTATCCCGCCGTCAACTTCTCGCCACCGCCGCGGCGGGCGCCGCTTTGCACGCCGGCGCGGCCGGGGCCGCGGAGAGTCCCGCCGCCAACAAAGGCAATATCAAGCAATCGCTCGTGCAATGGTGTTACCAGAAATACTGGGACATCGACCAGATGTGCCGCGTGGCCAAGCAGCTTGGCTGCGTGAGCGTGGAATTGGCCGCTCCCAAAGACTGGCCGACCATCAAAAAGCACGGCCTTGTCTGCGCCATCGCCGGCAGCCACACCTTTGAAAAAGGGATGAACAACCCCGCCTATCACGAGATGTGTATCGACAAAATCCGCGCCTCCATCGACGCCTGCGCCGAGTATGGCTTTCCCAACGTCATCACTTTCACGGGCTTTCGCGAGAACATTCCCGATGACGTGGGCCTGCAAAACTGCGTCAAGGGTTTTAAGAAGGTTATTGGCTACGCGGAACAGAAAAAAGTGAATCTTTGCCTGGAGATGCTCAACAGCCGCGCCACTGAGAACATGAAAGGACATCCCGGCTATCAGGGCGACCACACCGATTACTGCATGGAGATTATTCGCGAGGTCGGCTCGCCGCGGATGAAGCTCTTGTTTGACATCTACCACGTGCAGATCATGGACGGCGACGTGATTGTGCGGCTGAAGAAATACGCCGAATACATCGCCCACGTTCACACCGCCGGCAATCCCGGCCGCCGCGAACTCGACGACCAACAGGAAATCAATTACCCGCCGATCATGCGGGCCTTGCTGGAAGTGGGCTACAGCGGCTATGTCGGCCAAGAGTTCATCCCCACGCGCGATCCGCTTGACGGGCTGCGCCAGGCCGTGTCGCTGTGCGACGTGTGAGGCCGGGCACGATACTTCACGCGAATCACCAGCCAAAATCAGCCAACCATGCCCGAACCTTTGCCGATTCAATTCTTGCATCATGTCTCGCGCGTCACGCGGCGCCTGGAGGAAAGCCGCGCGTTCTATCGCGACGTGCTCGGTTTTCAAGAGATGCCGCGACCGCAGCTCGGCTTTCCGGGGGCGTGGCTGTGCAATTACGGCATTCAGATTCACTTGCTGGTGAACGACGCGCCGGAGGGGCGTCACGACCTGATCGAAACACGCGACAACCATCTGGCGTTTTTCGTTGAAGACATCGACGCCGTCGAAAAACTGCTCGCCGATCACGCGGTGGCGTTCCGTGTCAACCGTCAGCGCGATACCAACCTGAAACAGATTTTCTTCCGCGACCCCGATGGGCATCATATTGAGGTTGCCTGTTACGCCCAGGCGGCAAGTTGAGTCAGCCTGGCCGCCGCGCGGCGAACGTGGCGGCTTGCGAAAAACAAGCTTCTTCTTCATCGCGGCCAAAGCGCAAAAGAGTTGGCGCCAACTTAGTTGCGTCGAGCACCCGCAACGCCTCTCCAATGAAGGCCGCAAGCGCAAACGGGCTCGTCGTACCGTTGCCGCAAGATGCTGTAACCGGCGGCCACGGCTTCTTGCGTTTCGCCTTGGAGTCGCCGGTTCGTGCAAATTTGCAATAACCATAAAACACGGCGAATCGCATTGAGTACCCACCAGCAATGGTGGATGCTTTTATTTACCGCCGGCATCGCTTTCTTCCTCAAGCTTGGCAGCCAACTGGCTTGGCAGGCGTTCATTTTTGACCTCGCGCCGCGGCCAAGCTTGCGGCAGGTGATGGTATCTTGGCCCTTCGATAGTTCCTGACATGAGCGGAGTTTGGCGGTGGATCGCGGCCGCCGCACGGCCGGGGTGCGCGCGAAACCGACTATGGAACTGGAAAAGGAGCTTCGTGAGAGAACCGGCGGCGGCGATCGCCTTGCAGGCGAGGATAACTTCGCTAATCTGTCGATGTGCTTTACCGATGGTTCCAAAAGGACAACACGAATGGCTCAATTGCGGATCGCCGTCGCGGGCATTGGCCTGATTGGGCGCCGGCACATCGAACTGATCCAGGCTCATCCAGCGTGCGAGGTAGCGGCAATCATCGATCCAGCGAGCCACGCGGCGGAAGTTGCCGGGCGCGTTGGGGCGAGGCTTTACCGGACGATCGAAGATATGTTTCACAGCGAACATCCCGACGGCGTCATCCTGGCGACCCCGAATGCGTTCCATCTGGATGGCGCGATTTCCTGCATCCAGGCCGGAGTTCCGATCCTGATCGAAAAGCCCCTCACGGACACGTTGGAAGCGGGCGAGCGCCTGTGCGAGGCGGCCGAACTTGCGGACGCGAGAATCTTGGTGGGCCATCATCGGCGGTATAACCCGATTCTGCTTAGGGCTCGCCAGATCGTCGAGCAGGGGACGCTCGGCCGGATCGTGGCGATCCAAGGAAGTGCCCTGTTCTATAAACCGGACGCATACTTCGACGAGGCGCCCTGGCGTCGTCAACCTGGCGGCGGCCCGATTCTGATCAATCTCATTCATGAAATAGACAGCTTGCGCTTCGTCTGCGGCGAGATCGCGAGCGTGCAAGCGCTGACGTCGAATGCCACTCGGCGTTTTCCCGTGGAAGACACCGCCGCGATCAACCTGCGATTCGCCGGCGGCGCGCTCGGCACGTTCCTGCTCTCCGACACCGCCGCGTCATGCAAAAGCTGGGAACAGACCTCGCGCGAGAACGGCGCTTATCCAGCCTATGACGATGACGACTGCTACCTGATCGCGGGCACCGAAGGCTCATTGGGCCTGCCGACGATGCGGTTGAAGACTTATGCCCGTCGCGAGGACCGTTCGTGGTGGAAGCCGTTTCAGGCGACCGTCGTTGAAATCGAGCATGCTTCTCCTCTGGAACGGCAACTCGACCACTTCTGCGCGGTTATCCGCGACGAAGCG
>DASVGM010000405.1:0-2730 GCA_036379555.1 Pirellulales bacterium
TCGTCTTATTGGGATCAACTCCGACACAACCGCATCGTCAGCGAACAACTCGTCCTCCATCCCCATCGCGAACTCCTCGGTGACTACACCCCGCTGGACTTAGCCTTAGCCGCTTAGGCCGGCGGATCGCCGGTTACACCCAGTTTCAATCCACGCCTGCCCGCGAGCAAGCGACTTCGTCTTGGGCGTCTGACATAGCGCAAACGATGTTTCAATCCACGCCTGCCCGCGAGCAAGCGACCAGCTGACTGTAAACCGTTGCCAGACAGGGATCAAGAACGCGATTCCGGCGAACCTGGGCTCGTCCATCCAGATCATTAAAAACGCCCCCGAGCGGCTTTCGCGCAAATCCACAGAATACCGTGAGTTACGCCGCTTGCGAACCTACCGGGATTCCTCGCATCGCTAGTGGTTCGCCGAGGCCGCTCAAGCGATCAACGGGCCATCAATATCGATGGCCGTCTGCTGCCCGAAATGTTCCACCCGGCGATGCCAATTCGAGCCAAGATAATAGAACCGCAAGCTGTCGCTCGCTGGAACGATGGCGTCGATCAGCCGCTGTTTGCAAGCGGCCCATTGGGCGGGATCAACCCTCAACTCAAAGACCGACTTCTGCACTCGCTGACCGTAATCCAGGCAAACTTGCGCGACGTGCCGCAGGCGGCGCCGGCCCTCCGCGTCGACGGTGCTCACATCGTAGGTCACAATCACGTACATCACGCACCTCAACAAGGGTAAACAGGAAGGCGGTTTCAGCGCCAGACGAAGGGCGGGTAGGCATCCAAGTCGCCACGCAAGTGACGAGCCATCAGCCGTGCCTGAAGATGAATGAGCAGGCCCAGCGACGTCTTCTCACCGAGAAACGAATGTGTAATCTCGTCCTGTTTACGCTTTTGATACGCCACAAGCACCGTCTTTCGCGCTTTGTCGGTCATGGTCACAGCGCCGGAAGCCGTTGTGGTGAAATCGTCGGCCGCCACCTGTCGCCGATTGATGAGCGAAAGTACGAGCCGATCAACCAAAAACGGTCGAAACTCTTCCATCAAATCAAGGGCCAATCCCGGTCTGCCCGGGCGATCACGATGCAGAAAGCCGACTGCGGCGTCGAGTCCCGCCGCCTCGCACGCCGAGCGCGCGTCGTGTGCGAGCATGCTGTATAGAAACGACAGCAGGGCATTCACCGGGTCCAGCGGCGGGCGCCGCGATCGACCACCAAACCGAAACGCTTCGTCGGGCACGTTGATCAGCCGCTGAAACACACCAAAATAGCTGCTCGCAACATCGCCCTCCATGCCGCGCAGCTCGTCCAGCGATCGGCAGCTTCGGGCGAATTCGACCTGATGCGCCAGTCGCTTCGCCACCGGTGCCAGACCCTCGACCACCGCGGGATTATCCCGGCCGGCGCGGAGCAAGACGCTGCGGCAGTTCGCAATTTTTGCCGCGACGATATTCGCCGCGATCGCCGCCGCCTGCGGCTCGTCGTCGGCCACACGGTACTGGCGGCGCCGGAGCAGTACGTTGCCAGGCTGAAAGCCAACGATCGCTGCTAAAAACTTACAGTACGGAGTGAGCATCGAAATCCGCACCCCATTTTCGGCACAGACGGCCATCAGCGCCGGACTGACCCCCACCCGTCCGAAACAGACAATGCCGTCGAGATTGTGCAGCGGCACCCGCAAGAGAACTTTTTTGTCGATGCGGACCAGCACGGCTTGCCCCTCTTTGGCCACGTACGCGCCTTCGGTGGTCACAAAAAGAGTGTTCAAATGATGCTTCATCGGTGGATACCCTGAAGGTGAACGTCGTCAAAGCGTGGCGTCGGTCGTCGGCCCGCTGGCGGCCAAGTGTCGCCGAAAGGCATCCGTGACGAACGACTCGGCTCGCCCGCCGCGCGCGACCGCGTCGGGCAAGCATAAATGGAATAGCGAACATGCGTCGCACTTGGGTTCTCGTTGGGCCGGTGGGGTCACGCCGGCCGCGAATAAATCGTGCAGGCGCGCGGCGGCGGCGACAGTCTTCGCGCGCAGCGGCGCGTCGAACTCCACGCCGTGCCGGCGGCGATTGCGGCCGTAGAAAATCGCTCCTTCGACGACCGCGGCGCCAAGCATTTCCTCAAGGCAGAGTGCTTGGGCGCAAAGCTGCACCCGATCGCTGTCGTCTTTCTTGGGATGCCCTCGCTTGTACTCGACTGGAGTAATGCGCCATCCGATGAGCGGCGCCGCGAGCGCCGGCGGGCGTTTTCCGTCGCACGCTTCGCTAGCCGGTGGCACGAACTCAACGACGTCAGTCTTTCCCGATAGTCCCAGCCGCTCGGAGGCGATCTCTATCCCCCGCGCTACATAGATGCCATCTTTCCAGCCGCTTTGGGCGTCGTGCGCCTTGCGGTGCAACTGACGGCCCTCGACGGTGAGGCGATTTTCGGCCCACAGCCGCTCGGCGTGGATCAGCATCGCCTGCCGTTCGCAAAACAGCAGGTGCTGCAACGCCGACAACGGCAGTGGGTCAGGCGGCATCACATTCAGCCAGTTAGGGCTACCTCGCGCCACGCTTTGAAATTCGGCCACATATCGTCAAGCGGCCTTTCTATAGGCAACTGTTAAGCGCATTTTGGGCGCGGAATGGCGACCGAATCAAGCGGTCGCTTGAAGAAGGTAAGGGCGAGAGGCCCTTCGTGCCGCCAACCACGCGAAGACATCGGCCTCGACGCTGGCTTTTGTCGCGGCGAGGCGA
>DASVGM010000406.1:0-2807 GCA_036379555.1 Pirellulales bacterium
TGTACGCCTGCTCCGGTATACTGTTCAACCACGAATCGCCGCGCCGCGGCCTCGAATTTGTCACGCGCAAAATCACCCATGCCGTGGCCAAGATCAAGCTTGGCTTGGCGCGCGAATTACGCTTAGGCAACTTGCAAGCGCGGCGCGATTGGGGATTCGCCGGCGACTACGTGCGGGCCATGTGGTTGATGTTGCAGCAGCGCCAGGCCGACGATTACGTCATTGGCACGGGCGAAACGCACAGCGTCGAAGAATTTGTGTCGGCGGCCTTCGACTACGTTGGGCTCGATTGGCACGATTACGTCGTGGTCGATCCGAAATTCCATCGGCCGGCCGAGGTTGACCTGCTGCTTTCCGATCCATCAAAAGCGCAACGCCTGCTCGCCTGGCAGCCCAAGGTTGGTTTCCGGCAACTCGTCACCATGATGGTCGACGCCGATCTCGCCTCACTCAGCCGGACCCAACCCGGCGACGCACGGCGGGCGGCGTAGCACGGCTTCCAGAAAAACTTTCACCGCTCACCGATCTCGAGATCACAACGATGATCAATCACCTGAAGAATGCCCTGCTTTCCCGGCCTTTGCGTGCTTGCAAGGCCGCGGGCCGCTGGTTTGAACGCCGCCTGGCGCGGCGTCTTTCCGAGCGCTATGCCGATGAGATCACGCAGTTCGCCGTACTGACGACGCGCATCGAGAGACAAGAGGCCTATCAATGGGACCATGTGGCCTTGGCGCGCCGCTTGGCGGCCCTGGAAGACCATGTCAACGGCCTTTCCGATATGGCCGGATTGAACCAGCATGAGACGGAGCGAAACATCGTTCGTCTGCCCTTGGCCGAAACCGCGGACGCCACAACCTCGGTCGGCCAACTACGATGTGCCGGATAGAACTTTGTTTTGAAACATCGCCGGCGGCAGCGGGGCAACGGGGGACAAAAACGATGATCAATCGCTTGAAGGACATGCTTGTTTCGCGGCCTCTCGATGCTTGCAAGGCCGCGGGCCGCTGGTTTGAACGCCGATTGGCGCGGCGTCTTTCCGAGCGCTATGCCGATGAGATCACGCAATTCACCGAGTTGCGCAGGGCCATCCACGAACTGACGGCGCGCCTTGAGAAGCAAGAGGCCTATCACTGGGATCATGTGGCCTTGGCGCGGCGCCTGGCGGCCTTGGAAGACCACCTGGGCGGCCTGTCCGATTTGGTCGTCCACGACGAGACCGAAGCGGAGGAGAACGTCGTCTGCCTGCCCTTGACCGAAAACAGGGCCGCCACAGCCACCGTCGGCCAATTACGAGGTATTGGATAGGTCCGCATGACGAACACCCAGCACCGCACGATCGCGGCGCCAAGCGGCTTTGCTCCGCCGTCGCGCCGCCTGCTCACGATCAGGTCGTCGCTGGACGCCGCTGAAGCCGTCGAGCGCTGTGGCGATGAAGGTTACTCCTATTACTTCGTGGCGGAGGCGTTTCGGCCGTTGCTCGAGCGCTGGGCCAATTCACAAGAGCGCGCCAACCTCGGCGGCGGATCGAGTGAGCGGCTTGAAATAGCGCGGGGCGCGGGAAGAAACACCATCCAGTTGAGCTTCTTGCCACTGCACCACGTGCGATTGCTGGAGGGCGCCGTCAACGTCGCGTTTCCTTTTTGGGAATACCCCGATATACCAAGCACAAACGTCGCCGGCGAGGCTCGCAACAACTGGGTCCGTGCGGCCGAACGGCTGGACCTGATTCTCACGGCCTGCGAGTTCACGCGGCAGGCGTTTCGCCGCGCGAACGTGACCACACCGATTGAAGTGGTGCCTGTGCCGGCGCCGACGGCTTACTTTTCGGCGCCGCCGTGGCGGCCCGGCGAGTGCGTTCGCCTGGATTGCCCAGTTTACTTGTTGCCCCAGGCGAGAACGCTTTCGCGCGTGGGCGGCTTGGCGCGCAAGTTGGCCGCACGGGCGGGCATAGCCGCGCGGGATCGCTTACCGATTCCGTATGCGGCCGGCGACCGGTTGGAATTGTCAGGCGTTGTCTACTCCACGATTCTGAATCCGTTCGACGAGCGTAAAAACTGGCGTGAAATCATCAGCGGCTTTGTGCATGGCTTGCACGATAAGAACGATGCGTTGTTGGTGGTCAAATTGGCCGCCGGCCGGTCGCTGAGCCGCGAGGCTCTGCACAACGTGCTTCATTTTTATCAATGTTTGCGGATGCGGCATCAGTGCCGGGTGGCGATCACGGCGGCTTACCTGTCCGATGAGCAAATGACGGATCTCGCGCGGGGCAGCACGTATTACGTCAACGGCTCGCGCGCGGAAGGCGCCTGCTTGCCCTTGGCGGCCGCCCTGGCCGCCGGCCGGCCGGCCATTGCGCCGGCCCACAGCGCCCTGGCCGAGTACATCGACGAGAGCGTTGCTTTTGTGGTGCCTTCGCGGCCGCGGCCGACTTACTGGCCGATCGATCCGGCACGTCGGCCCGCGACCGTTTGGCATGAAATTACTCGAGACGATCTTGCGGAGCAATTCCGAATCAGCTATGAGGTTGCCCGGCGAGATCTGCCGCGCTATCGCTCCTTGGCGGCCCAAGGCCGCCGCCGGATGCAGGAGCTGGCCGGCGAGGAAAGCGTTTGGCGGCGTTTGGCGGCTGCGTTGGCGACGATTCAATAGAACGACACAGCAGACGGCGGAATGCAAATTGCAAATTGCAAATTGGCGCAAGCGGAGACACACTCCCTCTCCCTTCGGGAGAGGGCCGGGGTGAGGGCGCAACGCGCCGCTAACGGTCATCCTTCATCCCCTGAACCCTGAACCCTGAACCCCTAACC
>DASVGM010000407.1:0-14700 GCA_036379555.1 Pirellulales bacterium
GCAAGGCTATTATGAGTTGATCGACGCTCCGCTGGAGCGCAAGATCAGGCTGCTTGACGAAGCGCTAATCCATGCTCGCAGCCAGGTTGATCCGGGCCAGCGGGCGTATGAGTTGGGCCGCATCGCGGAATGTTGGCTCGACCTGGGCCGGCGCGAGCGCGGCGTGTCGCTGTTGCGCGAGGGGCAAGCTTTGGCCGAGTCGCTGCCGGTTCCCGAAGGGCTGAACGAGCGCATCGCCTACAAGCGCGGCTCTTTCGCGCCCATGCTGGCTCGCATCGACGGCCCGGCCGCGTTGCGCCTGCTGAATGGCTTTAGCGGGGACGCACTCAACAATTTAAGGGTAGACGTGGCGCGCAGTCTGGCCGATCACGATCCGGCCGAGGCGGAGCGGCAATATCGACAGGTCGACATGTCGGGGCAGTGGTTCCGCATGCGCCTGGCCCCCGTGGCGCGGATGGCGACAGCCGACGCCGAGCGTGCGGCGCGCCTGGCGCGGAGCTATGTCGATCCGTGCGAGCTGGCGTTCGCGCTGGGAAACGTGGCCTACGCTCTGGCGGCCAAAGATCGCAAAGCGGCGGTGGATTTGCTGGACGAAGCCTATGGATTGCTCGACCACGCGGACGAATCAGGCGTGACGCGAACCCTCTTTCGCGATGCGGCCATCACCGCCGCGGCGCTGTTGCCCGTCGCCGAAAAGATCGATCCGGCGCTGGTCGAGGGATATTTTTGGCGATCTCTTTCGCTGCGTCAGCCGTGGCCGACGCTGGGTGACATGCCGATACTTCGCGAAATTCGCGTGGCGGAGCTGGCGGCCCTGATCGCCCGGTATGATCGTTCGGTCGCGCGTGACCTGCAGTTGCCTCTGATCGGGCAGGTCGGCTCGCAATTCATGCTGGGGTTGGCGGTGACCGATCCGCTGTGGGCGGTTGAACGGGTGCGCGCCATTCCTGAAAGTTCCGCGCCGCCCGCCAGAAACCGCAAGTTGACCGCGCTGCGCAACCTGGCCGACTGGTTGAGCCGATCGCCGCGCGGCGTCCGCGGGGTATTGGAGTGCGTCTACATCCAATGCAACCTGCGCGATCCCGAGACGCGGGACGATAGGTGGTAGTCGGGCCGGATTGAGCTAAGGCGGTCGGCACGGCGGGGCGTGCAAAGTGGCAGGCACGCTCGGGGCACACGCGCAGCGGATAGAAATAATCCTCCGCCCATTCCTCGACCGCTTGACCGCGTTCAAATGAACGCTATAATACGTTCAATTGAACGTGTTCGAGAGAGAATCATGGCCAAACGTCCGCCGCTGGCGAAATCAGAATTGGAACTGGCTCGAATCGTCTGGCGCTTGGGCGAGGCGACCGTGCGGCAAGTGCTCGAGGCGCTGCCACGCGAGCGTGGGCTGGATTTCGCCACGGTGCAGACCTATTTGCGGCGGTTGGAGGCCAAGGGCTATCTGCGCGCCGAGCAGCGCGGCCGGACGAACGTCTATCGGTCGCGTGTGCAGCCGGATCGCGTGCTGGGCGAAGTGGTGAAAGATTTTCTCGACCGCGTCTTCGACGGCAATCCCTTGCCGTTGGTGGAACATTTGATTCAAGATCGGGGGCTGACAGACGAAGAAATCGAACGGTTGCAGCGCACGCTGGATGCGCTCAAGGAGCGCCAAAAATGATTGACCTGGCCTATCGACAAGTGGTTCAAGTCACCGTGGTCTCGTGTCTGGCGGCGGCGTTGGGCTGGTTCTGTGGCCGGCGACCGCATTTGGCTTATGTTCTCGGTCTGATCGTTCTCATCAAGTGTTGGACGCCGCCCATTTTCAGTAGCCAGGGCGGCCTTTTTTGTTGGCCGCCAATCCGCGATGACGGCGCTCACCAAAGCGAACCGCGGTTTCAGGGCGTGCGTTCGTCCACGCGTTCACAGGCGGACGACGCGGCCGGCGCTAATTTACAACAGCGTACCGATAAAACTCAAACCGACCACCGGGATTCACTTTCGTTGACGACGACCAGCGCAAACGCCAATTCGGCGTCGTCATTGGCCGGCTGGCTCTTTGCCATCTGGCTGACCGGCGCGTTCGCTTTTATTCTTGCGACGGGCATTCGCTGGCGACGCTGGCAGCGCGGCCTCGCCGTCAGCGCCGCGCGGCCGGGAGGTCGACTTATTGCCTTTGCCACCGATGCGGCGATGAGCGTTGGTCTGCGGCGAGCGCCCTCGCTGGTGGTCGCGACCTCGGGCGGTGGGCCGGCCGTTTATGGAGTGTTGCGGCCGACCATTGTCATTCCCCACCATTTGCTGACGGCCGAGAACGCGGACAATTTGCGCATGGTTTTAACGCATGAAATGTTGCATGTCCGCCGCGGCGATCTTTACGTTTCGTTGCTCCAATTCGCCACGCTGGCCGCCTGGTGGTTTCATCCGGCCCTTTGGTGGACCTGTCGGCGGCTAACCCAAGCACGCGAGCGGTCGTGCGACGAAGAATTGCTGGCTGCTTTACGTTGCTCACCTGTCGCGTATGCCCAGTGCCTGCTCGACACGCTACGGCAACGGCGACACGACATGGCGCCGGCGTTTCCGGGCATGCGCGCCGTTGACGTGACGCGAACAAGAATCGAGCACATTATGCTCTCCGGCGATGGCGCTCGTGCGCGCACGCCGCCACGTTATTGGCTGTTCGCGGCCTTGGCGTTGCTCGCTTTGCTGCCCGGCCAACGCCTTCACCTGGCTGCCTCGGATGAAGTTGCTTCGCCAGAGAGCGGCGTTCAAGACACGCCGGCGAAGCCGAAGGCCACAACACCGCCGAACGAATCAACCCCTCTGGCGCCCAATCAAACCGTGGCGGGTGATGACGCGGCAAAAACGACCGAACCGGCGAAGCGTCAGGCCGCGCGCGACGAAGCCAAGCCGCCGTCGCGGGCGGAGCGATTGGAGCGGGCCATTCACCGCGGTATCGGCTATCTGAAGAGCGAACAGCGCGAAGACGGCCGTTGGCCCGACCCGGTTGGTTACCCGGGCGGCATCACCGCGCTCGGTACTTTAGCGCTGCTGAAGTGTGGTATCAAACCTGATGAGGCCGCCGTGGCGAACGCGCTACGCGGCCTCCGCCCCATTAAGCCCAGCATGACCTACAGCACCTCGCTGCAAACTCTTGTGTTTTGCGCCGCCGCTGCCCAGTCTGATCGGAAGCTGATGCAAAGCAACGTGCAATGGTTGGTGAAAATGCAAAAGGCGGCGGGACCGTTTGCGGGCGCCTGGGGCTATCCGCAGGCCGACGGCGACAACTCCAATACCGCGTTCGCTGTTTGGGCGTTGTACGAGGCCGATCGTGCGGGCATGCCCGCCGGCGTCGCCGTTTGGCGGCGGACACTCGATTATTGGCTGAAGAATCAAAACACCGATGGCTCATGGGGATACAAGCCTGGCTTGGGCGGAACCGGGAGCATGACCAGTCAAGGGTTGTTTTGCGTGGCCGCGGCCGCGAAGGTCTTGGGAGATGACCAGGGGCACCAGCCGCCGGCCACGGCGATGGAAAAAGCCGCCGCCTGGCTGGCCAATCATTTCAGCGTACACGAAAACCCGGGCGCACATGGCCAACAAGGTTGGCACTTGTATTATTTGCTGGCGCTGGGCAAAGCCGGACGAATCTCAGGGCGTGAACAGTTTGGCGATCATCGCTGGCGGGCTGAAGCAGCCGACGTGCTACTCGATCGGCAGCGGCCGGACGGATCTTGGCAAGGCGCCGGCCACGCGGAAGACAATCCACACTTGGCCACCGGCCTGGCGCTGCTGACCTTAATCGAGGCGCGTTAATTGCCGCCGAGTGACAGGTCAATTCCATTCTCGACATTTCACAATCTGCCGGCGATGGCGCGGCAATACCCAGCCTATAACGACAACATCGCTTGATAATCTTCCGGTGTGTTGATGTTTCGTAGCGTTCCGCGACCCGGATCGACCGCGTCCAACTCGCCGGCATCGAGCAGTCGGGCGTTGAGGCGATCGACTAGATCGTGTACTCGCAAGCGGCCCTCGGCCAATAGGCTTTCGACGGCCGGCCGAACCGTTCGCACTCGATACAGCGCCGATAACGGGTGCGAGCGGCCATCGATATGAGCCAACGCCACGTCGTGGTCGCCGATCAACTGCCGGAGCAGCGTTATCCAATCAGGGCTTAAAAACGGCGCGTCGGTGGCCGTGACGTAGGCGAAGCGCGCCGCTTCCGGCAATGCCGCCAACCCCGCCGCAAAACCTTCCAGCGGCCCGCGTCCGTGTACGGCGTCTTTCGCCACGATCACCTGTGGCGGCAGCGGAGGCAGATCCTGCTCGGCCGCGGCGACCACCACGACCGGATCGGCGGCGCATGCCGCCAGCCGAACGACACGCTGCAGCAGTTTTTCTCCGCCAAAATCGAGCCAGGCCTTCGGCCGGCCCATGCGGCGGCTCTCTCCACCACACAGCACGATAGCCGCCAGTTCAGACACGACCTCAAACCCAAAAACGAGATTCCAAAATCAGAAATTGCCGGCCACCGCCTCCGGGGCGGCTTCCAGCGCGGAAACCACGGCGATCTCCACCAACAAACGCCGCATGTTAAACCCGCTCTCGGCGAAGACACGCCGCAATCGCTCCGGGCGATCAATGCCAAACGCGCGCACCGGTTGTTTGACCAGGTAATGAAACAGTTGCTCGACAAACGCCGCGTGCGTCTCTTCGCTGCCGGCCAGAAACGCGGCCAACTCCCGCGCGCCATGCACCTCGATCTTTTTGCCGGCCAGGCTTTGGTAGCCGCCGGCATCGTCGATCGGCCGGCTTTTCTCCTCGCTGCGATAGCGGCCCAACGCGTCGTAATGTTCGAGCGGAAAACCAAGCGGATTGATGAGCACATGGCAGGCGGCGCAGGCCGCGGGGCTGGTTTGCAACGTGACGCGCTCGCGCGTGGTCATGTCGGGATGCAAGTCGGGGCTGAGCGGCGCCGACGCTTCGGGCGGCGGCCGCAACTGCCGCCCCAACAAGCTGCGTACCACAAACACGCCGCGATGAATCGGCGAGCTCGCCGAGTGATAGGCGAAGCGAGCCATCAAAAACGGATGGCTGACAATGCCCGACCGTTGAGCCGGATCGAGTTGCACCTTGCCAAACGGCGCGTCGGGCGACAATCCGCCGCCATAGAGCGCCGACAAGCGGCCGTTCAAATACAAATAGTCCGCCAGAAAAAGTTGCCGAAAATCGGAGGTCTCGCTCCAAACCACGTCGTCCAGAAACAAGTCGAGCGACGTGCGCAGGTCTGAGACGGCGGCATCGTTGAAGTCGGCGGAAAGAGCCTCGTCTTTTCGCAGCTCGTCGACCTGATCGACCTTCAGCCACTGATGGAAGAACTCGCGCAGCTTGGCCCGCGCGCGCAAATCGGACGACATCCGCTCGGCCTGGCGGACAACTTGTTCGCGCGTCGAAAGTTCGCTGCGCGAGGCGGCTTCCGTCAGCGCTCGATCGGGCAGGGAGTCCCACAGTGTGAACGAGAGCCGGGCCGCCGTGCTGAAGCTGTCAGGATGCGCGGCGTCCAACTCACGATATAAAAAACGGGGCGATTTCAAAATGAAAAGCACCGTCTTTTTGACGGAGTTTTCAAGCTTTCCCGAATCCTGGAAAAAACGATCGACAAACACCGTGCGTTGCTCGTCGCTCAAAGGTCGTCGAAACGCGCGCTCGGCAAAGCGCCGGCAGAACTCGCGCAGACGATCGGCCCGATCGGGTGCGTCGGCGGCGGCGCCGCTCAGTTCGACCAGATGCGCGACGACGTTATCCGCCATTTCGATCGCGGCGTAGGTCACCGCCTGGTCCCAGGCTTTTGAGATCGAACTGCCGCGCTCGTAGCCCGCGCTGCGGTCGTCCGGCGGAAAGGGAGTTTGCACCGCCAACTGCACGGCGGAAAAGGCGGGCGACAAGTTCCGCTCGGCGATGGCTTCTTCCACACGCCGCGGCGGTTTCCACATCAGGGCGATCGAGGCCGTTTTGGTGGTTTTGTCGTCTTTGGATTTGAGAAATTCGAGTTTGAGCGGATAAACGCGGCCGGCCAGCAAGTAAATACTCTCGCGATGATCGACGTCGCCGCCCGACCGCACCCAGGCGTCGATGAGCGGCCGCGACCAATTGTTGACCCACAACCGCGCGCCGTTCTCGGTTTTAATGTTGAACACGTATTCGCCGGTTTCCGGAGCGCGCACTGAGCCTACCCAACGCATGCCAAATTCCGCCGCGTCGATCTGATCGGCCAACGGACTTGCCTCGCCAAAACGGAAATCAATCGGACCTTCCGGCCGCTCAAACACAGGATCGCGGAAGCGTTTGTTTCTGAAGTATTCGCCGCGGAGGCCGCGCTCGGCGCCCCAGGCTGGCGACGCTCGGAAGCTGCCGATCAGATCGGCCGCAGATTCGCGGAATTGCCGCACGGTGAGCCGCGACAGTTCCAGCCGCGGCCGGCCCGCGCGGACCTGAGCGGCCTTGGAATAGAATGCGTCGAAGATGTAGGCCGCCACTTTCGCGGCATCCTCGCCGACGCACTTTTCCGGCTCGTCTTCCGGCATCGTCTCGTCGATGACCTTGGCCAGGTCGGCCAGCGAGCGGTCGCCGATGAGCGGCTTGCCATATTCTTTGGCCACGCCCTCGCCATGCGGCCCGTGACAGCGGGCGCACGTCTGCTGGTAAATCTGCTCGCCGGTTTTAGGTTCGTCGGCGCGTGCGGGTGAAGCGACCAACACGGCATTGGCGATGAACAGCGAAAGCGAGCATAACAATCGTTGAGATTTCATGGCGGGGTGGGAAAGGGCTTAGCAGCCGGGCGGGTTGGGCGCTCGTCAAGGCAATGACCGGGGACGGCTATCGTCTGGCCCGAATTCACGCATCGAAGGAGCAATGATGTCATTTTATCACCCCGACCAGCGGCGTCCAACCGGTTCGTAGCTGGCTGCGTCGGTTTTGCTGGCTTCGACACGCCGTATCGGTTAGCTTATCCGATGAGGATTCTTCCTGCTGTGAAAGCAGACCGCTTTGCATACGCCACCTCAAGGTCGAAAGCATGTCACTTCCGTTTGACGCCACGCTCAAAGAACTGGTCCGTCGCTACCCGCGAGATTGGCTTGCCGGCCTGGGCCTGGATGCCGAACTGCCGGTTCGCTCGCTGAATGCCGAGCTTTCCACGGTATCGACCGACGCCGATACGGTGCTTGGAATCGGCGATCCGTTGTCGTCGTTGGTGCATATCGAATTCCAAAGCGGCCGAGACACATCGCTTTCGCGGCGGATTCTGATATATAATGCATTACTGCACGGGCGCTTCGAGGTACCAGTACATAGCACGGCAATTCTGCTGCGCAAGCAGGCGGACGATCCGGCCTTGAACGGGACACTTCGGTACAAAACTCGCGGCCATCGAGCGGGACTCAACTTTCGCTTTGAGGTTGTGCGGATTTGGGAGCGGCCGGCGGCGAAACTGCTCGCGGGAGGGCTGGGCATGGTGCCCTTGGCGCCGTTGGGCGAATTACGGCCCGACCGTCCCAAGGCGGTGCTGCCGCGGATGTTGCGTGCGATGGATGAGCGGCTGGAGGCTGAGCTTCCACCCGCCGATGCAAAGTGGCTGCTGATGGCGGCCTGGATTTTGATCGGAATGCGTATTCCAAAATCGAAGTTAAAGGAATTTCAGGAGGCGATGGCCATGGTTGATTTACGTGAATCCAGCACTTATCAATTGATTCTTGAGGAAGGATTGGCCGAGGGCCTGGCGCAAGGCATGGCGCAAGGCATGGCGCAAGGTAAGGCGCAAGGTAAGGCGGAAGGTAAGGCGGAAGGTAAGGCGGAAGGCGCCCGGTCGACGCTGCTGCAAATCGGTACGCGGCGGTTCGGTTTACCCTCCGCCGCGGTGAAAAAATCGCTCGACGCGGTCGATGATATGGCGCGGCTGCGCCGGATGAGCGAGCGACTACTCGATGTGGCGACTTGGCAGGAGCTTCTTGATACTCCTTGACTGCCGCCCACGGGCCGCGGCCTCAACCAGCCCTGGCTATGGACGGTGCGGGGAGTCAAGCCCCGCCAGCTTGCCCGAAGCGCTCGCATATTGCAGCCAGTGGCGTTCCAGATCGCTCACGCCGCGCAGCCCGTAAATGTCTCGCACCGCCGAGTCGAAACCTTCTTTGTCCGCGGCGCCGACAAATCGTACAAACTGTTCCCGCGTGCCGCGCGAAACCAGGTATCGCACCAGGCTGGCGCTCTGCCCATAGAACGCGGCTTGGCGTTCAGCGGCGGGATAACCAGCCAACGCGAACAACTCCACCAATCGAAATGTCCGACGTGATGACCGGGCAACATGCAGATCTCGCCGATGGGCTTCCTGCTTCGCGGCCGAGTCGGCCAGCACCGCCATGCCTTCATCGGCCCAGGCCGGCAGACGGCCATCGGTAAAGCGGTCAGCCAACACCACGTGCGTTAGCTCGTGACCGAGGGCGGCGCGAAACCAACCCGGCTGATCGGCGCGAATATCAATGCGTCGCCTGACAACGCGGCCTGCGGCCAGATCAATGAGGCTGGAACCCACGGTTTTGTCGCCGCCAGGTACAGCCGCCAAATAGGCCGCCGCCGTCGTGTGCAGCACGATATCGCATTTGGGCTTCCACCGGCCAGGCGCCGGCTCGGCCAACCACGCGGTCGCCAATTCGCATCGCAGCGATTCCACGGCCCGAATGACTTTAGCATCGACATTCCATCGCCCTCGGCGGCAAAACCTGAAATTCTCCGCCTCCGTAATGCTCCAACCCGCCGAGGTGTAGGTGTGGAACTGATCCCGCGGCTGATCGGTATCGCCCCGCACGCTGCCCACCAGCGACATGACGCCGACGACGACCATCCAACCTGACAACCTCATGCTGACATTTCCCCGATCATGGTGAGAGCGTTATTGCCGCAACTCGCGGTGTTCGCTTGGGCCTATGTCAATTTCCGTGCCGAGAGCCGCACCTCGTCGAAGAGGCGGGCGACTTTGTGGCCGCAATTACTTGGCGCGTAAAGGTTTGCCGCGTTTTATAAAAATGGCTTTGGTGGCCGGAGGCCGTGCAACGCAAGAAGATGCGTGCTTAAGTCCAAGGCAAACCAAGCATGCGAACTAGGCAGAGAATCCGCCGCTCACGGCGTCGATGGAGCGCCGAGCAATTCTCGCGGATCGTAATTCACGATGCGCGGCGTGACAAGCAGGAGCGATCTTTCGCCGCCGTTGTCGCCGGCTACGGAGGAGGCCAACCGATCGGCGAGTGGAATCGCGTCACCGCTCGCGGCGTATGTGATGCGTTGTGGGATGTCGATCAGCACAGGCTCACCGAGACGGAGAGTGATCGAAGCCGCTGAGCGCAGCGCATCGATGGCATTCTGAGCGTTTGCCACAACCGTCAGCCGCACCTGAGAGTGAGCTTCCACGTCGGCGCGAATGAGCACGTTTGACTCATCAGCCGTTTCGGCCGGCAAACAAAACTGCGCCAACTGCCCTGGTACCAACGTCAACTCCGGTACCGCGATCAGATTTGTACGGCGGTCGTCTTGCGCCGCTGCCAACAGCACCTTGGTTTGGTGAGCGGAGAGCGACTGCGGCCGGCGCGCGGTTGGCACCGGTATGCCCAAGTTGGCAATTTGATTCAGAAATGAGGAGCGAATTCCGGAGATGACACGTGTCTCCAAGACGATCCTTCGCCGACTGCGCAACGCCTCGACCAATTCGGTGATTTGCCGATGATTTGGTTCGCTCTGGTTGATCAACAATGACATGTTCCCCGGGAACCGCGTGATCGTCGCCTCGCCGCCGGCCGCCACCCAGGAAGAAGGATCGACATGCGACATGATCAACTCTTCCAGCGCGATGAGATCACGCCCGGCCTCAGAGGTAGCGACCACCGGGTTCAGCTTCTTGTCAAGTGTGACCTTGACTGACTTGGGGAGCAGCAGCGCGAGATCGGCAACGGCGTACGTTCTCGCATAGTACGCGTCGTCGTCTGGGCGATGCTCCGCCCTCGGCGGCGGGGCTTCGGCGCGTCGTGGCTCAAGCGCCCGCGCCAGTCGTTCGACGCCTTGCCGCAGCACGCGTACCTCCCCGCGAAGCGCCTGAAGCTCGGTGTCGGCGGTCGAGACTGGCGGCGCGGCGGCCGGCGACTCCTGGGCGATTGCCGATCGGCCGACGATAACCAACGCGGCGCAGCCAATGACGGTAAGAGAGCGACGCAGCATGCTAAAACGACTTGTGAACATCTATAATCCTCCTTGCGGTTGAATGCGGGCCGCCACCAGCTTGGTCGTTTTACCAAAATGACACAATATCATTCCGCCACCTCCGCTCGCCGCTTGGGGTAAAGCTCTCGAAAACTCTTCTTCGGAAACTCCGGGAGCTCTCGCTGCTTGCCCCAAGCATTCAAACGGTTGTAAACCAGCCACCGCGGCAGTCGTGGCACAACCAGTCGCGCCAGCATGCCGGCCCATTCATACAGACGCGGATGCCGCAAGACAAAGCTGGCCAGACGCATCGACAACCGCTTGCCCAGCGGCAATATCCGGCGCACTGCGATCTCTCGCCGCCAAGTGAGCAGTTGATGATGAATGTCAATCTTCACCGGACAAACATCGGTGCAAGAGCCGCAAAGACTGCATGCGTAAGGCAAGCTATTGTGGGTAACCGCGTCACGGGCCGGCGACAAAATGGAACCGATCGGGCCGGGAATGGTGGCCGCGTAACTGTGGCCGCCGCTACGCCGATAAACCGGACACGTATTCATGCAGGCGCCGCAACGAATGCAGTTCAACGACCGGCGAAACTCGTCAGAACCCAGCAAATCACTGCGGCCGTTATCGACCAGCACGATATGCAACTCGCCGCCCGGCCGCGGGCCATGAAAGTGCGATGAATAGGTGGTGATCGGCTGGCCGGTGGCCGAACGCGCGAGCAATCGCAAGAACACGCCCAGGTCGGCGGCGCGTGGAATGAGTTTTTCAATGCCCATGGAGGCCACGTGCAAATTCGGCAGCGAAACGCCCAGGTCGGCGTTGCCTTCGTTGGTGCAAACGACAAAGCCGCCCGTTTCAGCCACGGCGAAGTTGACACCGGTGATTCCGGCATCGGCCGACAAAAAACACTCGCGCAGCTTGCGCCGCGCGGCGGCGGCCAAATACGGCGGGTCGCTGGCGCCGGCCTCGGTGCCCAGCCGCTCGTGAAAGAGTTGCCCGACTTCTTCCTTTTTGATGTGAATGGCCGGCAACACGATATGGCTGGGCGATTCGCCGCGCAACTGCACGATCCACTCGCCCAGATCGGTATCGGTGACCTCAATGCCATGCCGCTCCAAATACGGATTGAGGTGGCATTCCTCGGTCAGCATCGACTTGCTCTTCACCACGCGCCGCACCTGATGATCTCGGAGAATGCCCAGCACAATCTCGTTATGTTCCGCGGCGTCGCGCGCCCAATGCACCTTGGCGCCCAGCCGCTGGGCTTGCCGCTCAAATTGCTCCAGATAGTCCGCCAAATGCGAGATGGTGTGGGCCTTAATCTGGCCGGCTGTTTCGCGCAGCTTTTCCCACTCAGGCAGCGCCTGCGCAGCTTTATCGCGCTTGGCCCGCACGAACCACAATGCCCGATCGTGCCAATGCGCCCGCTCGTCGTCGGCGGTGAATTTGGCGGCAAGAGTAGGGTGAGGCATAGGGGCGGGAGTGAGAGTTCAGGGTCTGTAGAGAACGGACTCCGTGCCGTTCCGCGAGAGGGTTCAGGGTTCAGGGTTCAGGATGAGGGTTGAGGGTTGAGTGGAACGTAAAAGAGCGACGCGCGAGCCGCCCTCACCCCAGCCCTCTCCCGGAGGGAGAGGGAGCGTTGCCTCCGCTTGCGCTCTCCTTGTCTCATCCTTCATCCTTCATCTCTCATCTCTCATCTCTCATCTCTCATCTCTCAAAACTCACCGGGCGTAAAATCATACCCCTCTCGGGCAAGATTCTCAAAGCGCGTGTAATCTTGCAGCCAAGCGAGCTTGATGTCGCCAGTCGGACCGTTGCGCTGTTTGGCGATGATTAAATCGGCCTGTCCAGCCACGCGCTCGCGGTCTTCGTCGTTGGTGCAATAGTATTCGTCGCGATGCACGAACATCACCACGTCGGCGTCTTGCTCGATGGCGCCGCTTTCACGCAGATGGCTCAGTCGCGGGCGATTGTCTTTCGTCACCTCGGCCTGACGGTTCAACTGGGCGAGACAGAGCACCGGCACTTTCAACTCACGGGCCAGCGCTTTCAGCCGCCGCGCGATCTTGGCCACTTGCTCCTGCCGCGGGTCTTTCGAGTTGTCGGGTTCGATCAACTGCAAATAGTCGATCACGACCATCGCCAGGTTTTCGCGGCGCTTCAAGCGGCGAGCCGTGGCGGCGATCTCCGTCATCGTGCGACTCGGAGTGTCGTCGATGAACAACGGCGCGGCGCTCATCGCCAGCGAAGCGGTCGTCAGCTTCGAGCGATCCGTGGGCGCGATGACGCCGTTGCGCAGCTTATGCCCGTTGATGCGACCGTGCGCGCACAACATGCGTTCGGCCAACTCCAGCCGCGACATTTCCAGGCTCACAAACAACGTGGTGCGGCCGCCGCCGATCGCCACGTGATCGGAAATATTGGTGGCCAAGGCGGTTTTGCCCATACTTGGCCGGGCGGCCAGAATAATCAACTCACCCTCGTGCAGGCCGCCGGTCATGCCGTCCAGATCGGAAAAACCGCTGGGCATGCCGCCCACGCCGCCGCCCTTGGCCATCCGCTGGTCAATGCGCGTGAGAGCCTCGTGCAGCACGTCTTCCAGGACGGCCAGTTCGCCGGTGCCCTGGTCTTCCAGAATGCGAAAGACCTTTTCCTCGGCGCGAGCCAACATCTCGCGGCTATCGAGCGACTGGTCGTAAGCGTCGCGGAGAATCTCGGTGCTGGCGTGGATCAACGCGCGAAGCGTCGCCTTATCGCGGACAATCTGGCTGTAATACGCGGCATTGGCGGCGGTGGGCACCGCCTCGGCCACTTCGGCCAGATAAGCCAGCCCGCCGATTGTCTCCAGGTCGTCGTGCTTGTTGAGCCGCTCGACCAGCAGCGTGACGTCAATCCGCAGGCCGTCGTTGTGCATGGCCAGCAAGTGGCCAAACAGCGACTGATGGCCGGGCAGGTAAAAATCCGTCGGCTGCAAGAGCATGGCGACTTCGTCGCACATCTCCGGATCGAGCAGCAAACTGCCGAGCACGCCTTGTTCGGCGTCGAGATTTTGCGGCGGCAAACGGTCAAACAGGTCGTTGGCCGGCCGGTTGCCGGCCGGTCGTCGCGATTCATCGACGCGCTGATAGGTGGCCATGCGGTTCCTCCGTGGTGCGTTGCAAAAACTCGTCGCTTGGGCTGACATCGGTAGGGAACGCCACGGGGCGTCCAGCGGACGCCCCGTTCCCTACAAGGCCCGGCTCCCGGCGGTTCGCCCGAAAAGCAAACGCGACAAAGCTTACGAAGCCGCCGGCGGCGCTTTCTGCTTCGCGTCGGCCTTTTGCTTCGCTTCGGCCTTGTGCTTGGCGTCGGCGGGGTCGTCAGCCACGGTCGGCACGACCCAAACCTTCAACTCCGCCTCGACTTCATGGCCCAAATGAATGTTGACGGTGTAGAGTCCCAACTCTTTAAGCAGCCCCTTAAGCCGCACCTGATCGGCCGTGATGGTCACGTCGCTGCGCTTCAGCGCGCTGATGATATCGGCGGCGCCGACGGAACCATACAGGTGCCCTTCTTCGTTGGCGTTGGCCTCAATTGTGATGCTCTGTTTCGCCAGTTGACCGGCCAAATCGCGCAGGCCGACCAGACGCTGGTTTTGAATCTCTTGCAACCGGGCCTTGTGTTTTTCGATCATGCGTTTGTGATGATCGGTGGCGATGGCGGCCAGGCCCTGCGGCAAGAGAAAATTGCGCGCGTAGCCCGGCTTCACCGAGACGACGTCGCCTTGTTTGCCAAGGTGGTCGACCGATTGAATCAGCAGCAGCTCAATGCCGCCATGCGGGCCGCGCGGCAGACGCCTGTTGCGACGAGGTTTGGACGAAGATTTTGTGGCCATTGGGTTCTTTTCGTTAGAAAATATTGTGAAATTCGTAGAGTGGCCCGCCGGGCCGTCTTGTGCGTCAGTCGGGCCGGCGGCCCGCTCCGCAAATGACTCTTAAAAGGGAATGTCGTCTTCCGGCGGCATGCTCGACCCGCCGCCAGCGGGCTCGCCATAGCTGTCGGCCGGCGCGCCATACTCTGACTCATCGTATTGAGGCGCGCCGCGTGAAGGCGCTTTACCGCCGCCGCCGCCACCACCGCCTTGGCCCTTCGCGCCGACCATTTGCATCCGCTCGCCAATCACGCGCAACTTTTGCCGCTTCTGGCCGTCTTTGTCTTGCCAACTATCGAGCTTCAAGCGGCCTTCGATCAGCACCGGCGAGCCTTTGCTCAAATACTCGGTGGCGATTTCCGCGGTGCGGCCCCATAAGGTCACATCGACAAACGTGGTCTCGTCCACCCATTCGCCGTTGGCCGTCTTGCGACGGTCGTTCACGGCCAGCCCAATTTCCGTGACGGCGGTGCCGCTGGGAATATATCGCAACTCTGGATCGCGGGTCAGATTTCCAAGCAGGATGACTCGATTGAAACTCGCCATGACACTCT
>DASVGM010000408.1:0-5429 GCA_036379555.1 Pirellulales bacterium
TTGCCCACCATGATGAGTCTTCCTTACGATCGCTTGCCGCGGCGGTGGATCGAATTGAGCAGCCTCGATCTGGTTTGCATCGACCTCGGCACGCTCGAACAGTTGGCGGCCAAAGAACCCGCCCGTTGCGTGGCGCTGCGGCAGTGGCTGGCGTCGGGCGGAAACGTGATTGTGTTTGATGTCGGTCCCGCCGCCGCGCGCGCCGACGATGCCGCCAGGCTGTTGGCCCCGGCCGGCGCGCTCGCCGGCGGCTTGGTTGGCGATGGCTGGCAAAAGCCCGCCAGCAACGACCGCGCCAATCGGCTGAAAAGCTATGGCAGCGCGCAGACGCCCATCATCGTGAGCGGACCTCCGTTGGCGCCGTCGCCACCGGGCGGCGGCGCGATGCCGCCGCAGGCTGGTAATGCCGCCCCAACCACGCCGGCGCCGGTCATCGTCGACGAGCTGCCGCCGCTGCCCGACCCTCCGCCGTTCGTTCTGCGGCGCATCGGTTCGGGCATGTTGCTGGCGGCCGACACCGACGACCTCTTCGCGCAGCCGCCGTTGGATTGGATTTGGATGCTCAATTCGCTCGGCTCCGACCGTTGGCTGTGGTATCGACGGCACGGACTGTCGCTCGATCGCCCCAACGCCGACTTTCAGAACTGGTTGGTGCGCGGCGTGGGCAAGGCGCCGGTGACGGAGTTTCGCGTGCTCATCAGCGTGTTTGTGCTGGCCATTGGCCCGCTCAATTATCTTTGGCTCAGGCGGCGCGGCCGTTTGTATCTGCTGGTGCTGGTGGTGCCGTTGGCGGCCGGCGTCGTGACGTTCAGTCTGTTCGGCTATGCCATTTTGGCCGACGGCCTCGACGTGCGCGTGCGCGCTCGCACGCTAACGCAACTCGATCAACGCAGCGGCCAGGCGGTTTGCTGGTCGCGCCTTTCCTATTACGCCGGCATGGCGCCTTCCGGCGGGTTGGCCATGCCCGACGATGTGGTGGTGCTGCCGCTGACCGCCAACGAAACCGACTTTAGCGACTTGCCGCGGCGGCAAAACGTGCTCTGGTCGCCGCCGGAGCAAACGCTCGTTTCGGGCTGGCTGCCCTCGCGGACGCCGATGCAGTATATCACGGTGCGTTCGCGCGCCAGCCAGGCGGCCTTGCGCGTGTTGCCGCGGCGCGGCAACGGCGAATTGCAGGTGGCCAACCAGCTTGGCACGCGCGTGATACGGCTGTTGCTCTGCGATGACAGCGGTCGTTGCCATCGCGCGGCCGACATTGCCGCCGGCGCCACCGCGGCGTTGACGGCGGTTGCCGATCCGGCGGACGAGAAGGCCGCCATTGTCAAGTTTGTCGGCGACTTTCAGCCACGCCTTCCCGAAGACTATGTCTCGCCGTCGGCCTATCGTTACGGCCGCCGCAACTACCGCTATTGGAACTCGGCCAACAACTCGCTCATCGCGCCCTCGCAAATGAGCGGCCGCCTGGAGGTGGAACTGCACGAGGTTTTCACCGAGCCTGGCAAAGCGCCGTCGGCGGGCAAGCTCGGCGGTTTCGCCTTGAGCCGCCGTCGCTATCTGGCCCTTGTCGAACGCTCGCCCGAGGTGGTGTATGGCATTGACAATCCGCGTGAAGAAGACAGCTTGCACGTGATCGTGGGGAGTTGGTAAGCATGCACCCCATGATTGAGCTGCGCGGTTTGCAGCGATTTTTCGGCAAGACGCGAGCGGTGTACGACGTGAACTTCGCGGTCGAACGCGGGCAGGTGTTCGGCTACATCGGTCCCAATGGGGCGGGCAAAACGACCAGCATGCGCATTCTGGCCACGCTCGATCTGCCTTCCTACGGCGACGCCTTGGTGGATGGTTTTTCGGTGGTCAACGACCCCGATCGCGTGCGGCGGCGGCTGGGCTTCATGCCCGATTATTTTGGCACTTACGTAAACGTGAACGTCCGCGAGTATCTCGATTTTTACGCGCGGGCGTATGGCTTGCGCGGCGGCGAACGGACGCGCGCTTTGAGCTACGTGATGAGTTTCACCAAGCTCGACGCTTTGGCCGAGAAGCCGATCAGCGGTTTGTCGAAGGGCATGAAGCAGCGGCTATGCCTGGGCCGCGCGTTGATTCACGACCCGGCGGTGCTGGTGCTCGACGAACCGGCGGCCGGACTCGATCCGCGTGCCCGCATTCAGTTGCGCGAGATGATTCGCGCCTTGGCGACCGAAGGCAAAACGGTGCTAGTCAGTTCGCACATTTTGACCGAATTGGCCGAGATGTGCGACCAGGTGGGCATTATCGAGCGCGGCTCGTTGCTGGCGGTGGGATCGGTGGCGGAGATTCAACGCGGCCGGCAGCAGCGGCACGCCACGCGCGTCGAAGCGCGGCTGCTCGACGACGCCGCCACGCTAGGCAACTGGCTCGGCGAGCGCGAGCACATTGAAGGGGTTTCCGTCGCGGGCGTCGTGGCGGCCTTTACGCATTTAGGCGATGCCGAGGCGGAAGCCGCGCTGTTGAAGGCCATGATCGAGGCCGGTTTTCGCGTCGTTTCGTTCGGCAGTCAGACCAAGACGTTGGAAGAAGTTTTTATGCAAGTGACGGAAGGACACGTGCAGTAGTAGTTATCGGTGCTTGGATGGTCGGAGTCCGGCTGGCCAACGTGAATCTCCACCCGGCAAGCGGGTGGCATCAACGGTCCAACGTCGCCACGACGAAACAAAGTAACAACGGTCAACCCTTCAGGTTGCGATTTGCGACGGTGCCCAGAATTCGTAAGAATTCTGGCCGTAACCCACTGCCACGGCCTGACTTCTCACGAAGTGGGCTACGGGGCTCGTGGAGTCTGTTGCCGGCTCTTGCCGATGCGCTCGAATCCGCGGGCTGCACGGATGCGGATGCCCGCCGACCCCAACGGGGTCGTATTCGATAGCCCAGGGTGTAGCGCAGCGGAACCCTGGGTGTACAAGGCGACTAAAGGCTCTTAGCCCCAACGGGGCGTCATTCCGCAAAGCGCCGCGACAACGTGGACGTCACGGTTAGCCCGTCATGACCCCGATGCGATCGTTCCACGTCCGATCGGCGCGAACGTGGATGCGCGGCGACGCCGATCGGAATCTGGGAATGACGCCCTTTCAGGGCTAACCGGCAATCGCGGCGAGCGAACCCAGGGTTCCGCTGCGCTCCACCCTGGGCTATCGAATGACGCCCGTACCGGGCTAAAACTGGCACACCTGCCGGCCGAATGGCATGTGAAATTCCTTTGCCTTTGAAGAGGATAGCGTCACGGTCGCGATGCTTCGCTACGGCGGGTTCAAGAACCCAGAAATGACAAAGCTGCGCAACAGTCTTTCATGGCCGATCTCCTTCAGATTCTCCAGTTACCGGGTTTTTTACCAGCCCGGGCCAGCCCGCATTCCGACCATTGTTGGGTGGTTGAATTGCTGCTGTTTCACGCGGCTGACGAATAGCGTTGCGCGACGCTTGAACATCAATGGCCATTTTGTGCCCACGGTGGCGAAACAGGAGGATGGCCTTCCCAGGCCGTCCAGCCCGCTATTGGACGGCCTGGGAAGGCCATCCTCCCGCCGTCGTCTCTTTACTTTTCGGCGTCGCGCACGGGCGGCCAGAGAATCCAGTCGCCGTCGTGGGCCGCCGCCCAGGCGGTCGTAACGGTTTGGGCATCCAGCCTCGCCTCCGCATCCCACGCGCGCGCCACACGATTGCCCTCTTTGGGCAAAACGCCGCCATCGTCATCGCAATCGGTGCCGCGCGAGTAGATGAGCGGACGACCATCGACCAAGCGATAGCAGAGCGGCTCGCCCGTGAAACGGTCGGGCGGAACCGCCGGCAAGAGGCCGGGCGTCAGTTCGGCCAAAGTCGCCGGCCACTTTTTCGCGCGCCGATGGTACAACTCAAGCGCGATGGCGGTGAGAACGGCGTCTTGTTCCTGGGTGCGAATCTCCCTCACCAAGAAAGCGGATTCGACCGCGGGCATCAACAAGACCAGCGGCAGATACCGCAATCGACTGGGAAAACCGCCGGCGATGCTCTTGAGCTCCGCCTCGAACGAAGACGGTCCCCACTTCCAGAGCGGTTGGCGATGTTCAGCCTCCGCATGGTCGAACCACTGGGCGGCAAGATCGTGAGTTTCACGCCGGCCAGCGACCAACACCGAAACAACCGGCCCCAGCAGCCAGGCCTCGCGAACGGAGTTGGGGGATTCATTAAACTCCAAAAAATCCAAACCGGCGGAAGTGAGGCGACCATCGCCGGCGCCGTTATCGCTGAAGACGCGTTGCAGCACGTCGTCGATCATCATTCGTTCGCCGTCCAAGGAGACTTGAGGCAGTCCCGCGCCGGTATTCGCGGCGAAGTCGTGCGCCAGCAACTTGAGGTCGGTGTCGCTGAACACAGCGGGCTTATCGGCAAGCGCTTCAAAAACCGATTGAATCGCGCCATTCTGAATCGCCAGGGCCATCAGCTCCGCCACCAAACAGGGAAGGGCTTCACGTGTATGCCTGGCCATTCGTAACATGGCTTGCACGTCCCTGCGCACAGAGTTGCCATTGCCCCGCGCGGCGGCCTCGCGCGCGTCGGCGCGGAACAGGTCAAGCAACGTCCGCATTTCTTGGGCATGCGGAAGGACGACCTGGATAAACTGCGGTTGGTAACGGTCGGGTGATTCGCCATGCGTATCGGCGCCGCTGGAATACCGAGCGAGAAACGCCCGGTTCGCCGGTTCGCCGAAAACGAAACCGAGATGAGGCTTCGTCGCCGCCCGTCGGGCCAGCGTCAATACCTCGCGATTCGCATCGAGAAAGGATACCACTTCCGGCCAACCGTCGCCGTCGGGTCCGGCGAGAAAAGCAGCGGGGTCGGGCTTTTCTTTCGGCAGCTTGAGCAGCGCCGCGCGATAGAGCGGCCAGGCCCGATCTTCGGGCGGCACGCTGACGGCGTCAGCGTTGACATCGGCGATGTAATTATGACGGATGTTCGGCGAGGCGCCATAGTACCGCAGGGCAAGAAACAAGTAGACCGCGAGCACAGCGGCGGTAGTGGCCGCCATCACCTGACACGCGCGGCGAAACGCGCGATAAACCGCCGGGCGGTTGCGAAGTTTTGCCCGGCGGATGAGGCGCGCGGCGCTGCGCACGTCGCCAAAACTGGCCACCATGTCCGCGGGCGAAGCTCCACCGTCCAGACCGTCGCGGAAATGGGCCGCCAGTTCTTCGCGCACGTCGTCACGCTCTTTTGGCCAAAGCCGGGCCAAGCGGATCACCCGCTTAATGACGTCGGCCGCTTCGGTTGGCAAATCGACCAGGGAAACCCGCGCAATCGCCACCGCTGCCGCCGACCGCTCGCTCGACAAGAAATGTTCGGCCAAGGCGTCGGCAGTCAGCCCGCGGGCCAGCCCCGCGCGGAATTGTTCGATGGCGGCGCGCGCCAGGCGAGCGCGG
>DASVGM010000409.1:0-10287 GCA_036379555.1 Pirellulales bacterium
GGTGTTGCGCGACGCACCCGAGACGGAAGGCCGCTTGAGTTTGCACGGCGACGACCTGATGCACGCGGTGGCGCGGTTGCGCGGCGACCGCGAATCCTTGATCGGATTCGGCAGGTCGGGCACGTCGCGCGCAAAGCAAAATCAGCCTGGCGGAGATACCCTGACAGCCGCGTTGGTTGGGGGATAGCGATTGATGCGCGTACCTGATTATGTCGTGAAGGCCGAAGTTGCCCGAGTCCGGAGCGAAATCGAGGTGTTCCGCGATGAGTACTTGCCGACACTATTGAGAGCGCAAACCGGCAAATGCGATTGCAATCGCGCCTCGCACCTCATGCGCGATCAAACGATCGAAGTAGCTGGCTTGCTCTCGCGCTGGCAAGAAGCGGCCTACCAATTGGACGATATGTTGCGGCTGGGTGGGCGTGGGCCGGTGGACCGTCAGCCGTTTCGCGAGTTTATGGTGATGGGCGCCACCACGTCATCGCGTTGCGAAGTAGGCCACATTCGGTGGCGGATTGAGTTATTTGCGTCTTTCAATGACGCACTGCTCTGGTATCCGGCGCCGAAGGAGGAACAGCGGCGCCTGTCGGCCTCCGCCGACTGGCCTAGAGAGCACCGAATCGAGATCGAGGCGGGATTACTCAGCGTTTTCGCCCGTGGCGGCCAGCGAGAGCCGCTGGTCGACGTCGGTACGGTGGCCAACGCGCTTTGCCTGGTGCTGCCTTGGATTGCCGACGTCGATCCGGCCTTCGCCAAATTGGTGTTAGACAAGGAGACTTGGCGGACACTGGTGGCGACCAATCACGCGCTCGCGGCCAACGAGCGAAACGAACGCTTGCGCATCATCGACGGCTTGGTGTTCGGCCGCATCTTGAACAACGCTCTGCTGCACGTGATGGGGGCGCTGGCGAACAACCACTTTTTTGAAATCCGCGAACATCTGCATCATCCGAACCTGCGCGGCGGCTACGCTTTCCATTTTCCGTACTACCTATTTACGGTCTTGTTTGAAAAGGCGGCCACGCTTCGCCTTTTGGCTGGCTAAGTGATCGTGCCGCGATGACCGGGGCATCGACATAGCCGCCTAGCTTGGCATTGTCGCCGCGTCTGAACGGGCGGATGAACTTGATCCGTTCACTTGCTGTGCGGCGCGGGTCATCCCAGCACGCATCAGTGGCATCGAGGAATCCGAGCATCATCCCTTCTGGAATGGTCGCGTAAATCTGTGGCCAAAGCGGGCTCGGGGCGCTATTGAAAAAGCGGAGCGGCCGGAACACCGCGAACAATGTTGCTTCGACGAGCTCCTGGCCCGTCGCGGCAGCTTGACGAGTCTTCCATCGCTGAACATTGCCGGCTTGGCAATCCATCGGCTTGTTTGGCGGAACGCATGGCCACACGAAGTGGCTCGGGCAGTCGAAGAACACGGAAGGTGATGTTTGTCGGCGGTGGTTTGACAATCGAGGGTCGGGCACGGTTTCGCATAAAGCGTCTCCTGGTTAGGGAAAAGGTCGCCCGATTCGACTGTGGCACGGCGGCAAAGCCAAGCATTGCGCCGGGCAACTGAGACGTCGCAGAACTTGGGCGTGCAATGCGATCAACAATCTGCACACGGCGAGAGCGCTGCGCCGACGACAGCCGGGCTGTCGGTCGATAGTGCAAGAGATGTAAGGCTCGGTCGCCCGCGCTTAGACCTCTCGTGTCGCCCTACATGCTCTTGTCTGTCCACGCACGCGCGTGAGATAAGCCGGCTCTGCCACCGGCCAGGTTGCCGCGGGCAACGTCTCGCAGATACTGGCAACCGCAGCCGGCTCACACGCTGAAGGATCGGCAAATCTCGATTCAACCGGGGCCTATTCCGGCGTCGTTCAAGCCACCGCCGATGGCGCCCACGCCGAGGGCTACGCGGCGGGCGGCGGCATTGGCGCCTCCTCGCTGGGAGCGCATGCCGAAGGTTACGCCGCTTCCAACGCCACCATCAGCGCCACGCAGAACGGTTCACATGCCGGCGGGAGCGCGGACGGTAGCAATAGCTCGATTCAGGCCACTACGGCCGGCGCTTTCGCGCAGGGTGCCGTGGCGATCGGCGGAAGCATCAACGCGGGCACGGTTCCCAGCGGGTTTGCGCCGACGTCGGCTTGTCCAGGCGACGCGGGTGAAGTGGCTTTCGGAAACGCGGCCAACGGCGGAACGATCGCCGCCGGCGGTGACGGCGCTCTGGCCCACGGCGATGCCGACGGCGCCAACGCCCTCATTATCGCGGTTGGCGATGGCACCCATGCGGAAGGCAAGGCCGATCAAGATGGCGCCATTCTGGCGCAGGCCGATGGCGCGCAAGCTTGCGGAGCGGCGGAGGCGACCGCCGATCCGAACGTCAAAGGTGTCTTGCAGTCGACGGGCAAAGGCGCCTGCGCACAAGGCAGCGTCAACAGCGGCACGCTCACCGCCAGCGGCGAAGGCGCCCACGCCGAAGGCAGCGCCGAGAACCAAGCCGGAATCACGTTCAGCAATACCGGCTCTCACGCCGAAGGCTCGGCGGCCGATTCGGCAACCATTGAATCGACGAACGAAGGTTCGCATGCCGAAGGCAGTGCCGAAAGCACCAGCCAAGCGGGCGTGAGCCGCATATTCTGGCCTGACTATGGCCATATCGAGGAGAGCCGCTTGATGTGGGAAGCGGCCGAAGTGTCCTATCGCGATGAACCGGAAATCGAAAGCGGGCAGATCGTCCTTGACAACGCACGTTGCTGGCGATCGCTTAATTTGGCGATGCACTACAACGAGCACTCCACCGACCGAGACTGGCCAAGCTGGTATTTCATAAAGCCGTGAATCGCGGCGGCAACTCGGAGAGCTTCATGGACTCCCGCGGACTATTTCAATTGGCCACCGGTTTTACCGATAGGTCGGGATACTGGGGAAGCGCCTTGCCTTTTATCTACGGGCTAGCCGTAGGCGCCCGCGCCCGGAGAATGCTGGAAATCGGCGTGTGCGACGGCGGTTCGACGCGAGCCTTGCTTGAGGCGGCCGCCGTGAACGGCGGACGCTTGACTTCCATGCGGACCCACTTCCCATGTCAAGTTGCCAAGCTGGTCGAGGTATTCCAACCGCCTGCCCGCGCGCGTGACACAAAGCTCGCCACACTTATCCGCCAACAGCGGTGAATGCGGCGGTTGCGAAAATCTTCGGGCACGGTCTGCCGGCTGATTTCATGAATGCCGACGCCGGCCAACGCCGGCTCATCGAGCTTGAAGCGGCGCGAATTGGTCGAAAAATAGATCACGCCCGAGGGGGACATGAGCGCGATCACGCGGTTGAGCAGCTCGACATGATCGCGTTGAATGTCCCAGATGTCGTCGGTTTTTTTACTGTTGGAAAAAGTGGGCGGATCGACCACCGCCAGGTCGTATGCCGCGCCCGGCCGATGATGCTTGAGAAAACCGCCGGCGTCGTCGCGCACAAAACGATGCTTCGCCGCGGCGAGCTTGTTTAAGCGCAGGTTGTCTTGCCCCCATTCGAGATAGGTGTTCGACAAATCGACCGTCGTCGTACTCTGCGCGCCGCCGGCCGCCGCGTAAACGGTGAACGAGCCGGTGTAGCCGAACAGGTTCAAAAACCGCTTGCCGGCCGCGTCCTCGCGCACCAGCGAGCGCGTGACGCGATGATCGAGAAACAACCCGGTATCGAGATAGTCGGAAAGGTTGACGCGGAATCGCAGGCCGCCTTCCTGCACGACGAACGTGCGGCCTTGCTCGGCGAACCGCTCATATTGGTCCGTTCCTCGTTGCCGATTACGGCGTTTCATGAACACCTGATTCTTGGGAACTTGCAAGGTTTCGGCCGCGGTTCTGGCCATCAGATCGAGCCAATCGGCGTGCTCCGCGGGCGAGCGGTCGTGTGGCCTATCGTACTCGGCCAGGTGCAAGCACTCTTCATAGCGATCGACGACCAGCGGTATTTCCGGCACGTCGCGATCGTAAAGCCGATAGCACGTAATACCGCGTTTCGCCGGCCAACGCCGCAGGTGCCTGGCCCGAGCCGTGAGACGCCGCGCGAAAAGCTCCGCTTGCTCATGGGCCTTCGCATTAAGCCCGCCGAAGGCGGGTGTGATGGAAGAAGTTCGCCGCTTCGGAGCCGGCACAGCAGCTTCAGCGACAAGGAGACAAGGAGACAAGGGGACAAGGGGAAGCGGCGCATTCCCGCTCAACACTTCCTTCTCCTTGTCTCCTTGTCCCCTTGTCTCCTTGTCATTCGGCGATGCCGGATCGGCATGAACAACCACCTCGCCCTCTTCTCTCGCACGCTCAAAACCGGCGTGCGGTCTTGGCCCGTGAAACTGGAAGTACGTGCATTCAATGCGGCCGTTGTAGAGCTTGCGGCGGCGGTCGGCGGCGCGGCCCACCAGCGATTCAAATTCGGGAAATGCCGTCAAAATATAATGCGACCAGGTCGGCAAACGCCGCAGCACCAGCGGCAGCGAGACATAAAGCTCTTGTAGCTCCGCGCTGTCGCCCATGCGCTCGCCATAAGGCGGATTGCAGATAATGCAACCGTATTGCCGCTTGCTGGAGAGATCGCTGAAGCCGCGTTGTTGGAAATGAACGTCGTCAGCCACGTCCGCCTGCACCGCGTGATAACGTGCCAGGCTCAGCACGCTTCCGTCGATGTCGGTGCCGATGATTTTGATCGGCAATTCGGCACGGGCAAGGTCGCGCGCCTCGGCACGAGCGTCGGTCCAAAACCGCGGGCCGATGCGCGGCCAGGCCTCGGCGGCGAAGGTTCGCTTCAGCCCCGGAGCGAGATTGCGGCCGATGAGAGCCGCTTCGATGGCAATAGTACCTGAACCGCAGAAGGGATCGATCAGCGGCCGGTCGGGCTTCCAAAAGCTCAATTGAACCAGTGCGGCGGCCATCGTTTCTTTAAGTTGAGCCTCAGCCGCCAGCCGGCGATAGCCGCGCTTATTCAGGCCGGCGCCGCTGGTGTCGAGCGTGAGCGTCGCCTGGTTTTCGAGCAGGGCGACTTCAACGGTGTAGGCCGTGCCGGTTTCCGGCAAGGTGTGGGTGCGGTGCGCCTGTTTGAGTTTTTCGACGATGGCCTTCTTGACAATCTTTTGGCAGGCCGGCACGCTCGACAACTGCGACTTCACCGAGCGGCCATTGACCGGGAAGGCGTCGTCGCGGCCGATCCAGCTTTCCCAAGGCAAGGCGAACGTGCGATCGAAAAGCTGGCCGAAGTCGGTCGCTTCAAACGCGCCCACCTGCACGAGCACGCGGTCGGCCGTGCGCAGCCAGAGGTTGGCCCGGCAGACGGCGGCTTCATCGCCGGCGAAGGCGATGCGGCCGGTCTGGCGGATTTTGGTCTCGTAACCCAGCGCTTTCAATTCACGCGCCACCACGGCTTCAAGCCCGACGGCGGAAGTGGCGATGAGTTGAAAGTCGGACATGGCAAGTTTGGTGAGGACTGGGCAAAAACGTGCGGCGGCCTATTCAGGCCGACCCGCGGCGATCATTTTACCACCGCCACCGCAAAGCCCTCAATGTGATTGTCGGACAGGGCCACGTCGCGCGTTTCAGGACCGATGCGCACGCCGATGCGCTGCATCGGTTGGCGCGTCTCGCGAATCTCGTTGCGAACAATCGCGATCGACTCGGTTTGTCCTTGCACGTCGACGCCGATTCCCTTGTCCGCGCCGCTATCGACAATGCGATTGCCTTCCAGGCGGTTCTGGTGCGGCGCGAAATCCTTGCCGCGCTCCGGGCGGAACAGCACGCCACACTCGCCGCTGGCGACAATCTCGTTATCGCAAATCAGATTGTTGGTGTCGCGGTGGCCGATGGAAACGCCATATTTGCGATTGCCGCGAATGACGTTCTTTTCGGCCAAGCCGTACTTCACGCCCCAACAAAAGAAAATGCCGATCTGGTTCTCTTCCAGCCGATTGCCGCGAATCACCGGCCGTTGCGAACCGGAGCCGGGATGCAGCCCCAGGCCCGTGTTGCCCTGACTGCGGCAGTTTTCAACCGTCACGTCGTGACAAATCTGCCAGCTTATGCCGTCGCCGTTATAATTGCGGGCCGTGACGCCGCGAATGGCCACGCGCGCACAATCTTGAAGAAAGACGCAGCCGGCATAGTTGCCATCGAGATTCTCGTTGTGCTGCTTGTCGCCGTCGAGCGTGACATTTTCGATCGCCACGCCGGAAAGATTCTCGCCGCTGATGATCGGAAACAAGGTGGCGGCGGTCGATTCGCCGAGCAACCAAAAGTTTTTCCGCAAGGCGCGGTCGAGCTTGAAGCGGTTGCCATCACGAGCGATGAGCGTGCGTTTGACGATATCGACGCCGCCGTTGTGCGGGTTTTTGGTGCGCAGACAAACGCCGTCGCCCACCTGAAAGCCCGCGGCGTCGGCCAGCGTGATCTCCTGATCGAACCAGTCGGAGTCCGCCGATAATTTGCCGCTGACCGAGGGCGCTTTGACCAGCACGCTATCGTCGCCGCTGCCGAGCAGACGCACCTTCGATTGCAAATAGACGGCGTTACGCAGCAGGTAGGTTCCCGGTAGAATGCGCACCGTACCGCCTCCGAGCCGCGCGACGTAATCGACGGCGGCTTGCAGCACGCGGTCGCTCTCACCCACTAGGTCGGCCTTTTTGGGGCCAACGGTAATCGTGAGCTTCTCTTTCCAATCAGGCTCGACGGCGTCGTCGCCAGACGTGGCCCGTGGTTTTGTCACCGGCGGCCGCTGTTCGCCAAAGGCTGAGAATGAAGGCCCGGCGATGGAAAACGCGGCGGCCGACGCCAACAGGCGGCGGCGCGTGCAGGCGGTGGTTGCGGTCATAGGGTTTGCAAGGGCGAGTGAGCGATTTTGGTAACGGCATCTTTTTCGCGGTTTGCCCGGCCCGCGTGTTCAACCAGTATACCACAGGCCACGGGGCACAGGCCATCGTCTCCAGAGCGGTGGGTACGATGCGGGCGGCGATGACGCATTATGTTCGGCGACCGCGAATCCGTGCGATGCGTAGCCCAATTGCCGTGCCAAGGTTCGCCGCGAAGAACCCGCATCTGCAAGCGAATTGGTCGGGAGAAACTTTCGGGCCATTAAACCAAGCCAGCAGCGGCGTGAGCAAGGCCGCAACACAGCAGAGTGACACAAAGGGGTCGGGAGTCGTTGTTGACTTGAACAGCGGGTTTTGAGTAAACTCGGTTGCATGCCACGACATCCACGAGTCGCCCAACCGGGCTTCGCTTATCATGTGCTGAACCGAGCCATCGGACGCGCCCGGATGTTCCGTTCGCAACAGGATTACGCCGCGTTCGAGCGTGTTCTGTTCGAGGCCCGCCAGCGTCTCGCAACGCCGCTGCTTGCTTGGTGCGTGCTGCCGAACCATTGGCACCTTGTGCTCTGGCCGCGTCAAGCCGGAGAGTCATCGGAGTTGATGCGCTGGTTGACGGTCACGCATACGCAACGCCTTGCGCGCGACTCTCGTTTCACGCGCCGAGGATTGGCGCTGGTCGCGTTTGTCAAGGCGATTGCATGTCGAGCTTGGCGACGGCCCCGCTGCAGGGCCGGTTGTCGCGCCTCGCAACTGGGCGTCGTTGGTAAACCGGCCAGAGACCGAGGCGGAGCTTGCGCGGCTGAGGCGTTCGGTGGTCCGCGGCGCGCCGTTTGGCGATGTCGAATGGCAGCGGCGCACGTCAGACGAGCTTGGCCTTCAATCGACATTGAGACCGCATGGGCGTCCTCGAGTCCGGCCCCAGGCGCAGCCAAGCAACAACGACTCCAGACCCATATAACTTCCCCTTTGAATTCCCCTGACAGAACCGCCGGCGGCGCTTACCGAGAACCACTAGATTGGTTTGAAAACTGGGCGGTCGCACCGATGAATGCGAAGCATACCTTCCAAGCACTTTGGGCTAAATAATGCGAGAGGCATGACTATGGTTGATTTAGAGCGGTCTATATGTAAGTATTCAAAATTGTATACTCGTAACATCATTAACTCTACTGACTTAGTACATCTATTTGTACATAACGTAATTTTTGCAGATCGCCAGGGGGATGTGGCGTCGCTGCTTGCTCTGTTGCCGCCTGAAGTGGCAGAAGATGTTCTCGTTTTCATCAGAACAACAAGGCAGAATGGCTACCGTTGGCACCCGTCGGTTGTCGGGCCGGGATTTACGGATGCTGGCCTCGCGAAAATCTCTTCGGGACTGCGCGAGATGGATCAAATCTTGCTTTTAGGGGAGCGACAGGGCGCGGATCCTGAACGGCATGAAACCAAGCCGTAAGCTTGCGGCGTGGGTCAAGATATTTTTCCGGGGGCCGTAAGGGAGGCATAACCCTGTGGGGTGAAAACTGTCAGTGGCGGCCAAAGAGGGTGCCACTTTCGCGGGCCAACCGGGGCCAGTATGGATGACCGAACTCAACGGACGATAACGGGTTCCTCTTCTCTGTGTCCCATATTCGGGTGGCACTTTTTGGCCGCGAAAGTGGTCCTCTTTGAAACCGCGATCGACAAAAATAATATGTCGGGGCCGGAGGGCCGGAAAAACCGAGGCGAACGGGCGGCGGGACGGTTGGAGAATTGCCGGTGCGAAAGGTGCTGTGCGGCGCGAAGAATGCCTTATTCGCTGTGGGCGCGCAGTGGGAGGCGCGGGGATAAGAGGAGGCTTTTTTTAAGCGAGCCGCCTGACTGCGGCTTCGCCGCCATCAGGCCGCCCGTCGATGATAGTAGTTCGACGGTTGACGGTCACGCCTACGCAACGCTGGCACGCCGCGCATCCGACCTCAGGCACTGGGTCGCTCTATCAAGGGCGCTTTCAATCGTTCCCGATCGAGGAGGACGACCAGTTGTTGACCGTGTTGCGATATGTGGAACGCAACGCCTTGTGCGCGAATCTTGTTTCACGCGCCGAGGATTGGCGCTGGTCGAGTGTGCGGAGTCGATTGCATGTCGAGCTTGGCGACGGCCCCGATGCAGGGCCGGTTGTCGTGCCTCGCAACTGGGCATCGTTGGTAAACCGGCCAGAGACCGAGGCGGAGCTTGCGCGGCTGAGGCGTTCGGTGGTCCGCGGCGCGCCGTTTGGCGATGTCGAATGGCAACGGCGCACGTCAGACGAGCTTGGCCTTCAATCAACATTGAGACCGCATGGGGGTCCTCGAGTCCGGCCGGAGGCACAGCCAAACAACGACTCCCGACCTCTTTGAATTCCCGACCCCTTTTAAATTCCCCGACAAAGGAAGGCGGGACCGGAGCTCACGTTGAATCGGTTCCGAGCGCCGATAATCAACAAGCAGGCCGAAATCTCGGAAGATTCTATCGGGACAACGATATTAAGCCGGGAGATTCGTTTGATGTTAGAATCGAAGACTAGCACATGGAAATCGCGGTAACTACTATGCACTTATCTCACGTTACTTGGCATGGTTCAGCAATTGATGATCACGCAATTCTTCAGGAATTGCCCTCGAACCTCTGTACGTTACTCATGGAGATAAACGGGTTCATTCAGTTTCATGGTGGCCTTCACGTCCGTGGCGCGTGTTCATCGCCCGCGTGGCATTCGCTTCGTGACGCATGGCATTCGGAGCGCGCGTTTCACCGCCTTTATCCAAAAAGCGCCTTATGTAGCGACGTGCCGTTTGCGCAGGACTTTTTGGGTAATCAGTTTTTTTTGCGCGACAGAATGGTGATCTTCTTGCATGCAGAGACTGGCGTTACCGAAGACCTAAACGTCGGGCTTGGATCGTTCTTTAAAAATGTTGAAGCCGACCCAATATCCACACTCCGCCTCGAACCATTGTTAAGATTTCAGGAACACGGGAACGCCATAATGCCGGGCCAGTTGCTTGCTGTGTTTCCGCCAAAATGCACAAAGCAAGCCGATGCTGGTATGTCGTTTTCTGCCGTCAACGACCTAGAGCGCAGGATGTTTCTAGCAAGGTTGGCCGAATTCGTCAGCGGCATTCCCGATGGAAGTGAGATTGATTTTGAATTGGAGTAATATTCGCACGGCCGCGTGGTCAAAAACTTATGTCGAGGCGAGAAGGCCGGAAAAAACGGGGCGAGATGGCGGCCGGACGGCCGAGGGGGAACAAAGGGGTCGGGGGGAACAAAGGGGGCGGGAGTCGTTGTTAGCTTGGATGGCGGCTTTTGAGTAACGTCGGTTTTATGCCACGACATCCACGAGTCCCCCAACCGGGCTTCGCCTATCACGTGCTGAACCGAGCCGTCGGCCGCGCCCAGTTGTTCCATTCGCAAAAGGATTACGCCGCGTTCGAGCGTGTTCT
>DASVGM010000410.1:0-2998 GCA_036379555.1 Pirellulales bacterium
GACGGCGATGCCGCTGGCGGCGGACAATCCGCCACCAAGAGCCAGTCCGAGGAGTGCGGCTACTTGCAGAAGAGTAACGGCGCCGTCCATCTTCAACACTTGACTGAAACGGAAATCGGTCAAGGCGAATCGCCGCGCGAAATCTCGCAGCAACAAGGCCGGCGCCGCGGCGAAGAGCGCCGCCAATACAACGGCCAACCGGGAAAACATCCCGGTGATCATCATAACCGCGACGGCAATCGCCAGCACGGCCATGAGGGCCAGGCTGATCCAACCGCTCAGTGTCAGCGCGCTGGTGGCGATTTGCCGGCGGCGCTCGTCGCCGGCCCGTGGCGCGAATACGGTGTAGGGAACCAAGACGAGCGATTCCTGCCCGCGGATGGCCAGCACCACCAATGACGCGGCCAGCGAGTAGAGTCCTAATTGTCGCTCGCCCGACACGCGACCAATCAGCACCACGGCGGTGAAACTAGCGCCGCTGACCAGCGCTTGATCGAGCATCGCCGCCAACGGCCGCCGCGCAGCGGCCAAGCGCGACACGACGCCGCTGCACGCGCGCGCCGCCGGCCGCAAGCCAACCTCCTCCGACGGGACGGCCGGGGATGCCAGGGCCGTTGTCTCGTTCGTCATGGCCGGCATGTTCAATACGCTCCCACGCCGCGCGCGACCACCCAAACGGTCGCCAAGAGCAATTTCAAGTCGAGCGCCAACGAAATGGAATCAACGTACTCCAAGTCCATCCGCATCCATTCGTCAAAGCTGACTCGCGAACGACCGCGGACCTGCCAAATGCCTGTCAATCCAGGGGTAACGTCCAGCCGGCGCCAATGCCAGCGTTGGTAGCCCAAAGCCTCAGCACAGTCCATGGGGCGCGGGCCGACCAACGACATTTCACCTTTGAATACGTGCCACAATTGCGGCAATTCGTCAATGCTGGTGGTTCTGAGCCAACGACCGAGTCGCGTCACACGCGGATCGGCCTTGATTTTGAAAGCGGGGCCGTCTTGTTCGTTGAGAGCCAGCAAATCAACTTTGCACCGCTCCGCATCGGCCCGCATGGAGCGGAATTTGTACATTACAAAGGGCCTGCCGCCGCGGCCTGTCCGTCGCTGGGTGAAAAAGACCGGCCCCGATGATTCGAGCTTGATCAATGCCGCCAGCGGCAAGAGCAGCGGCGCCAGCAGGAGCAGCCCCAGCCCCGCGCCGAGCACGTCCATCAATCGCTTCCAGAGCGGCATCGGCTGAACGAAGAGGTCGGACATGCGACGTGCTTGCCGTGGCCCATCACCCGAATCTCTGTGAGAGGGCACTTCGTTTTCGGAAACCCAATCGCCCGGATAGGTGAATACCTCACACAAGGGCGGCGGAAGGTTCGCGGGAAAGCCAAGGCAAATCTCGTCAGCCACGCGCCAGGCCGCGTCCGACGAGGCTTCCGGGAGGATCAGGGCGATGCGCTCGCCGTCGAACCAGCCGGCTTCCTCGAGCGCATTTTTCCGACGACGTAGCAGGCGCGCCAAGCGGGCGTTCGTTTTATCCGCCTGTCGCCGCTGGCGCGGTGTAAAGACAACTAACGCCAGTTCACGACCGCCGCGGTCGGCGCGCGCGCGTTCTCGCCACAGTGAATGGTGAAACCACCGAACGGGCTCCAGCCCAAATTGCCCATCCGCGGGCGCGCGCACCGCCGCGTGATGCCGTTTCGCAAGTGTTTTGACCGGCGTCATTTATGCTTCTGAAAAGACCGTTGCCGGACCTTCCTGGTCGTTTCGCTCCTGAATTGAGTCATGCGCGTTAAGTAACGCGCGTGCTCGGAACCCGGAAAACGCTTCGGCGAGCCAGGCCAATGCCACGCTGCCACACACGCCGATAATCAGCCCCAACGCCAAGGTTATCCATCGCTTGGAAGCGGTGGGCTGCAACTCATAGCTCGCCGGCTGCACAACGCTGAGATTCGAGATTCGTTCGGCCTGCAACGCCTCGTCAATGCGGGCTTGCTCCAGGCCCTCGCGGTATTTGCGATAACTGGCCCCGGTCAGTTCCACTTCACGCGCGAGCGCCACGATTTGTTGTTCATGCTCGGTCAGCGTCCGCAGGCTGTCGCGCGCGGCGGTCAGTTGCTGGCGCAGCTTTTCAGCCTGCGCCAGGTGCGAAGCCAATTGCGGTTCGCGCTGCAGTAGAATCAACTCCGCCTCCGCGCTGGCGCGGCCGCGGCCTACCGTCAGTTGGGCCAGCGAACGGTCTTCGACCGCCAGCGAATTGCGCGAACCGGCGATCTGATCACGCACCAATTTTACCTCCGGGTGAATCTCCGTGTACTTGGCGAGCAATTCCTGCTCTTTCAACTCAAGTTCGTAAAACTTGGCGCGCATGGCGTCGGCCGCCTCGTTGGCAAAGCCGGTAATCCGCGAGGTAACCTCCGTCGTGGGATACGCGGCCTGCTTTTCCTCAACCTTCCGCAACTCCGCCTGTACCGCCTGCGCCGAGGCCTCGGCGGCCAGCAACTCGGTTTCAAGATGATCGATCTGGGCCACCAGCAGTTTGCGCTGCTCTTCGGGCGAGGAAACGCCCGTTTCGTTTTTTAGCTTCACCAGTTGCTTTTCGCCCGCGCGCAGTTCGTCGCGCAATCGGGCAGTCTGCCGCTCAAAAAACGCATGAGCCTTGGGAGTGCGATTGAATCCAATATGCTGTTCCACATATAGATCGACGAGCTTCGCCACCACCGCTTGCGCCAACTCCGGCGTCGGCCCCAAGCACGAGACTTCCACAACGTCGCTCTTGGGCGCGGTCCCCACCCAAACGGACTTCATCAGTTCCAGCACGGCCTTTTCGCGTTCGGGCAAGGGCTCGCTGATGCGCAACTCACTCAACCAGGCAGCGACACCGGCGTGGACCGTTTGAGGCTGGGAACCGCCCTCGTCCGCAACCCTTTTGTCGCCGGTTTTATTGAGCACCACGCCGGGCCCAAGCGCGTCAACCACCTCTTCCAGCAATGCGCGGCTTT
>DASVGM010000411.1:0-4459 GCA_036379555.1 Pirellulales bacterium
CGAGCGTGACGTCCCAGCTTCCATCGGGACGTTGCTTGAGCCGGGCCGCCGGCGTGGCGCCCGCGGCCGGGCGACGCGATCGCGCGCCGCCAAGGCGCCGACTGGTCAGCGACACTTTTCCCAGCTCGATTTTCAACTCCAAATCGGGCGCGCCGCCGCGGAACTGTGCCAACTGTTTCGCGGCAAGCTCATCCCCGGCCGCGCCGTCCAGCCGAACGAGTTGGCCGGCCGTCGGAGTGATTTCGGCCGCCGCGCCGGAGGTGGAAAGCCGGCCATTGCCGTCGCGATCGTATTCAGCGAGCATGGCGCGGGCGATCGTCTCGCCGGGTGTGCGATCCAGCAGGGCAAACGGTCCCGCCGTGGGCAGAGGTGAAGATTGCCGCTCTTCGACCGCCTGAGCCACGGCGGCCAGCGATGTGTTCGGCGCGTCGACCAGTTCCGCGCGGGTTAAACTCTCGTTATCGTCGAAATCGCGGCCGCGCAGACGCGCCTCGGCGGCGTTCAATTCGTCTGCCGTCAACTGCTGATCGCCGTTGGCGTCAAGCAATGGAAACAGCGCCTGCCCCGCGCTGGTTCGTCCGGCCCCGACGACCAGGGACAGCGGTGGAGCGATCCGCCGGAAGTATTCTTCAAAATCGTCAAACGCCAAGGCGGCGCCATGTTCGCGAGCCAACTGTTCCAAACCCGCTTGCGCCGCGGCCACGTCTTGCCCCAGGTAAACAGCCGCCTGCGTTGCCAGGTTGGCGATACTCTCGGCAGGCGACTGATCGGGTTTGGACGCCGGCTTGCCGAGAGGCACTTTGCCGTCATGATCGGTATCCGCATCCGCGAACAGTTGAGAGACGTTCGCTCGCCAGACATCGCGGAACCCTTTGCCGTCGATCGTCACGTGCAGCCTGATCCAGAGGGGCCGTAATGGCCCGAAAAAAAGGAGATCCTGCGCGTCGCTGTCGGCGTTGGGCGGGTCGTTCTTCTCGGCGCGAAGCGGCATTGCGATCAACAAGAACGTCAACAGCGCCGCACTCGTTGCCAGCGTCACCGCCCGGCGGCCGCGGGCCGCCGCCATGGGAAACAGTCGATGATGATTCAGAATAAACCGTGACATACTGTGACCGCATTGTAGCAGATCGACAGCAAAGGCATTACATTATCGCCAGATTGATGCATCCCCTGTACGCCCCTTGTAGAATAAACATGGGCGAAACGTGCGTTTGTAAAAGGATCCTACCATGCGTCCGCGAAAAATCGCCAGCTTGGCGATGCTCTTATCTCTACTCATGTGGAACTTGCCGCAACCGGTCTGGGCACATGGCGGCGGCGGTGGAGGAGGTGGCCACGGCGGCGGTGGCGGCTTTGGTGGCCACGGCGGTGGCGGTTTTGGCGGTCACGGGGGAGGCTTTGGCGGTCACGGCGGCTTTGGGGGCCATAGTGGTTTTGGCGGCCACATGGGCGGATTTGGTGGAAGCCACATCGGTGGATTCGGCGGTGGCCATTATGGCGGCTTGGGTGGGCATAGCGGGCTCGGCGGGCATTACAGCGGTTTTGGCGGGCATTATGGACACAGCGGGCTAGGCGGCTACAGCGGTCACAGTGGCATAGGCGGACACCACATGGGTCTGGGCGGGGCAAACTCGCTTTCAGGCATTGGCGGTCATCATGGCGCGGGGAACCTGGGCGCCGTTCACCATAACGCGAATTCGTTCACGTCGCGGCACGCCGGCGGGCACAATCTGGGCAGCCACAATTTGAGCCACGGCGCGTTGGGCAACCACACCATGAGCGGCTATCGAGGCGTTCATGGCGGCGCCTATTCCGCGACGCACGCCCAAGGCTTGCTGAGCCATCATGCCGGCGGCATGGCCGGCCATTCCAATTTCTTGCACCACCATCCGGTTTCGCTCGGCACCGGTCACGGGCTGGCCGGCGTTGGTCACACCGCCGGACTGGGCCATCACCACGGCGGACTGGGCAATGGCATGGGATATCATCACGGCTACCACAACATGCACCATCATCGCGGCTTTTACGGCGGTTATGGCTTTGGCTACCCGTTTTTCGGCTTTGGCTATCCCTTCTTTGGCTTCGGCTACCCGTTCTTTGGTTTTGGGTATGGACTGGGTTTTGGCTATGGGCTGTATGGTCTTGGCTACGGCGGCTATGGATACGGCTACAACCCGTATGCTTATTACAGTCCCTATGGTTACGGCTACAGCACGTACGGCTATCCTTATGGCTACAGCGCCTACTCCTATCCGGTGGCCGGCGGCGCACAGGCGGCCCAGGCGCCGGCCGCCCAAACAAGCGATGCGGAGGTTTTTGCCCAGAAGGGTGAAAACGATTTCCGTGCCGGCGATTACAAAGCAGCCGTTTATGCCTGGCGGCACGCCTTGGTGGACGATCCGCAAAACGGCGTGCTAATGCTCATGCTTGGCCAAGGGTTGTTCGCCATTGGCAACTACGACGAGGCGGCCGGGGCGGTGCAACACGCCATGTCGTTGGTGCCTGAAGAGCAGTGGGGCGTGGTGGTGTCGAACTATAAAGAACTGTACGGCAAGACAGGCGATTACACGAGCCAACTTCGTGCGTTGGAAAAACAGACCAAGCAAACCCCCGATGATCCGGCATTGCGGTTTTTGCTGGGCTACCACTATGGCTACTTGGGATTTCCACAACACGCCGTGAAGCAGCTTGAGAAGACCTTGGAGGCGGCGCCGAACGATCAACTGGCCAAGAAGTTGCGTGAGAAGTTCAGCGCGAAGCCGCCCGACGCCAATGCCGCCGCCCCGGCCAAGCCGTAAAGCCCACGCGCCTCGTGCGTTGTCCACGCTAGGCATGCGAGTGCCGCAGAGGCGGTTGCCGTATAGGATGGGCTTCCTCGCCCGTCACCGAGCGACCGTGACGGGCCAGGGCCACCCTCGTTTGGCGGCCGCCAGGAGTTTTGTTAGGCGTTCTAAAGCCTTCGCCTCGCACCATCCGATGAATAGAGTTGGTCAGAGGCCGCCCAATGGAAAACGTAGCCCCGTCAACATCCAGCATCCGCCAAGTGGTTCTGGCCGCGCTGCGAGCGTTGGGGGCCGGCGACGGCGATTGCGCGGAGGTGGTTCTCGTCAAAGATCGCCTCTTTCACGGCCGCAGGTTTTGCCTTGGCGGCTGGCAGGCGATCTGGATCGCAGGCGAAGGGCATTTCAGCGTTTTCAACGCGGCCGGCAGATTGGTCGCCAAGCACCCGCTCGAAGAAACCACGATCGAGTTGCGCCGGGCGGCGTGAAAGCCGCCAAAAAAATGCAACTTCATTGTCGGCGTCGCGCGCAGCAGTTACCATAATGGGCGATGCCAATCACGTTTCAATGCCCGCAAGGCCATCGCCTTACCTGCCCGGACGCGTTGGCCGGCAAGCCGGGAAAGTGTCCCAAATGTGGAGTCGTCCTGCGCGTGCCGCCGGCGGCTTCGGTCGTGGCTGCGCCGCCGCTGGATGAAGTGGCGGACGAAGACGCCAGCACGCTGGAATCGGCGGCCGACGGTGTATCGCAAAGCGATCTGGGCCTCGATCAGATCATTTTTCTCTGCCCCAACGGCCACCGTTTGCACGGGTCGGCCAGCCTGGCCGGCCGTCCCGGCCAGTGTCCGCATTGCGGCATTAAGTTCTTGGTGCCCAGCCCCGATGACGACGAAGACGAAGAACCGGTCGTTGAGAGTGCGCCGGCTGACGACGCGCTGGACGAGATTGTCATTCAGATCGACACGTCGGGCAAAGGCGGTTCGTCGAAAGGCGGTTCATCCAAGGGCGGCCGAAACAGTTCGACGTCGAACCCTTCGCTGCCGGCCGCCGGCCAGCCATTGGCCGCCACGCTGGCGCAGGTCTGGCGGCTGAAGTCGCACGGCGCCGCGATTGAGATTCACCTCGGCAACGGCAACGTGATTGAGCCGGAACAGTTTTCGGTCAAAGATGCGCAATGCGCGTTTTTCGGCGCCCGAGAGGCCGACGGCTCGTACACAATGACGGTCGTCGCTTGGACCGCGGTTGAACGGGTGGTCGTTCGCGGGCTGCAGCAACTGCCGCGCGACTGGTTTTAGAGGCGGTGCGAAAACAACTGGAGGATGGCCTTCCCAGGCCGTCCCGTGGAAAATGGTCTGGAGGTGATTTTGAACCAAACGCTCAACCCATCGCGCCGTTCGTTTTTGCTTGCCGCGGGAGCCGGTTGGTTGGCTTGCCGACGGGCCGCCGCCGACTTCAAAGACCCGGCCGCGCCGGTCAGCGGCGAGTGCGATCCGGCGCTCGAACCGTTTGATCGCTTGATGACCTCGTTCGTGGCCGCGCACGGCGTGCCCGGCGCCGCGCTGGCTGTCACGCGGCAGAACCGGTTGGTTTATGCGCGCGGGTTCGGCTTCGCCGATGTCGAGGCTCAAGAACCGGTGCGACCGGCGTCGCTGTTTCGCATCGCCAGCGTGTCAAAGCCGA
>DASVGM010000412.1:0-9995 GCA_036379555.1 Pirellulales bacterium
GCCTACCACTTGATGCGGGTCATGCGAGCATGGCCCGGCGAGGAGGTGATCGTTTTTGACGGCAGCGGCGCGGAATGGCTTGCCACGGTGACGCGGCTGGAGCGTTCGACGGTGGAACTGCGCCTGCTCGACCGCCGCGAGGTCGATCGCGAGCTTCCCTTTGAGCTGACGCTGATGGTGGCGTTGCCCAAGGGCGACCGTCAGCGGTGGCTAGCGGAAAAAGCGGTGGAGTTGGGCGTGAGCGGGCTCGTTCCGCTGGCGACCGAACGGGGCGTGGCTCAGCCGGTCGAGAAGGCGTTGGCCCGGCTGCGCCGCACGGTGATCGAAGCTTCCAAACAATGCGGTCGCAATCGTTTGATGAGTATCGCCGCTCCGTTGGCCGCCGCCGAAGCTTTCTCCGCGCCACGAGTGGATGGCGCGCTACGTGCGTTGCTCGATCCCAGCGGGCGGCAATCCCTTCAAGCCCTGCTCGCCGCCGGTGGCGCCGGAAAGCCACGTTCGATCTGCTTTGCCATTGGCCCGGAAGGCGGTTTCAGCGGCGATGAATTGCGACTGGCTGCATCAAACCAATGGCCTGTGGTCCATCTCGGGCCGCGCATCTTGCGTGTGGAAACCGCCGCGCTGTGCGCCGCCGCCGGAGCGCAGATGCTCGGTTGTGACTCGTTGTGCTCAGGGCCTGAGGGGCTGGCCGAAACGCCGTCGATAAAGTAGAACGATCTAATGTCTAACCTCGACGAATATCTCGATCAACACGCCGCCGACTTTGAGAACGACCTCTGCGAGCTTTTGCGCATCCCCAGCGTGAGCGCCGATAGCCGGCATCGCGCGGATATACGCCGGGCGGCCGATTGGCTGGTCGAACAGTTCCGTTCGCTCAAGCTGAACGTCGGACTGTGCGAAACAGCGGGCCATCCGATTGTGTATGCCGAGTGGCTGGGCGCGCCCGGAGCGCCGACCGCGCTGGTTTACGGCCATTACGACGTGCAGCCGCCGGACCCGCTCAACGAATGGATTTCGCCTCCGTTCGAGCCGACGCGCCGCGACGGCAACCTCTACGCGCGTGGCGCCACCGACGACAAAGGGCAGATGCTCACGCATGTCAAAAGCACGCAGGCCTGGATGAAAACCGAGGGCCGGCTGCCAATCAATCTGAAGTTTTTGATTGAGGGCGAGGAAGAGGTTGGCAGCGAGAACCTGGAGCAATTCATCGCGGCCAACCACCAGCGGCTGGCGTGCGACGTGGTGGTGATCAGCGACACCGGTCAGTTCGCTCCCGATCGGCCGGCCATTACTTACGGCCTGCGCGGCATCGCCTATTTTGAACTGCGGCTTACCGGCCCAAAACAAGACCTGCATTCCGGCACTTTCGGCGGCGGCGTGATGAACCCGGCCAACGCGCTGACGCATATACTGGCGTCGCTTGTCAACAGTCGCGGACAAATTCAGATTCCCGGCTTTTATGACGACGTCGAGCCGTTGACGGAGGCCGAGCGCCGGCAGTTCGCCGAGCTTGAATTCAGCGATGAAGAATTCTGCCGCGAGTTGGGCATCTCGGCGGTCGCCGGCGAGGCCGATTATGGCACGCTGGAACGCCGTTGGGCGCGTCCCACGTTTGATATCAACGGCCTCTTCAGCGGCTACCAAGGTGAAGGTTCAAAGACGGTGTTACCGGCGCGTGCCGGCGCCAAGTTCAGCTTTCGTCTGGTGCCGCGGCAAGATCCCAAGAAGGTTCACACGGCGCTGGAGACGATGCTCAAACGGCTTCTGCCGCCAGGCGTGACGATGGAGTTGATCGCCTATCACGGGGCGCCGGGCGTGGTGGTGCCGCTCGATAGCCCCTACGTGCAGGCGGCGTCACGCGCCATCGAGCATGGTTTTGGCCGCGCGCCTGTTTATATTCGCGAGGGCGGTTCGATTCCGGTCGTCTCGACGTTTCGCCAGCAACTTGGCGTCGATACCTTGCTCTTGGGTTGGGGGTTGAACGACGACAACACCCATAGTCCAAATGAGAAATTCCGTTTGATCGATTACCATCGCGGCATCAAATCAAGCGCACGCCTATGGCGGGAGTTGAGCCAGGTTTCAGCGTAGGCGTATCCGTGTGAGTTTCTTGGTTCCGGCGCGATCAATCTGAAAACCGCCCAGGTCGCACTACATAAACGCCTCGAGCACCTCGTTCGGCGCCGGGCCATAGGCGGTGGGTTCCATTGAGCACGAAGCGCGGCCTTGACTCAGGCTGCGAATGGCGCTGGAATAGCCAAAGAGATTAGCCAAGGGAGCCTCGGCTTCGATGGCCGTGTTGCGGCCGCGAACGAGTGTTTCTGTGATCATGGCGCGCCGCTGTTGCAGGTCGCTCACGATATCGCCCAAATGTTCCTCCGGCGTGGTGATCTCCAACTTCATGATCGGTTCCAAAAGCACGATGCCCGCCTCGCGCAGGCCGGTGCGAAAAGCGTCGGCCGCGGCGCGGCGAAAAGCGATTTCGTTCGAGCCGGTTTCGTTCGCCTCACCGCCCATCGTCGTGATCTTCACCTTCATCAACGGATAACCCAGCGACCCGCCGCCTTCGGCCTCTTGCGACAAGGCGTCGAGCACCGCCTGCAAGTATTCCGGCGGAATCCCTTCGCCTTTGCCGGGCAAAACCGTCACCGCGCGCTCGCCGCTGAGTTGCGGCTCCATGCGAATGGCAACCCGCGCGAAGAGCGTCTGCCCGGCCAGGGGCTGATTGCATTCGCCGGTCACTTCCACCGCTTGCTTGATCGTCTCACGGTAGCTCACCTGCGGCTTCTTGACCTTCACGTTCAAGTTAAAGTCGCGCAGCAGGCGGTGCTTGATGACCTCCAGGTGCAACTCGCCCATGCCGCTGATCAGCGTTTGGCCGGTCTCTTCGCTGGTGGAAGCGCGGAAGGTCGGATCCTGACGCTTGAGCATCTCCAGCGTGTCGGCCAGTTTTTTGCGTTCGGCCGAGGTTTCCGGCTCAATGGCCATTGAAATGACCGTCTCGGGAAACTGGATCGACTCCAGCAGAATCGGCTCTTTGGCGTCGCAAAGTGTGTCGCCCGTCACCGAATTTCGCAGGCCGATGATGCCCACGATCTCTCCGGCCTCAACTTGTGGAACCTGTTCTTTGCGGCTGGCCTGCACGTGCCAGAGTTGGGCGACGTTTTCCTTTTTGTCTTTGCCGGGATTGTAGGCCCGCGTGTTGGCCTTCAACACGCCGGAATAAATCCGCACAAAGTGCAAGTCGCCGTGCTTGTCGGCCACCACCTTGAACACCAGCCCGCAAAACGGCTCGGCGGTATCAGGCTTGCGGCTCAATTCTTTGCCCGGCTTTTTCGGGTCGGCGCCTTTGACGGGCGGGCGATCGAGCGGACTGGGAAGGTAGTAACCCACCGCGTCTAACAACGGCTGAATACCGGTGTGATCGAGCGCCGAACCGCATAGCACAGGCACCACCAGTCGGTGCGTGGTGGCCTCGCGCAGCACGCGCCGCACGAGATCGTCGGGCACGCTTTGCTCGGCCAACGCCAGTTCCATCAACTCATTGCTGTAGTCGTAGAGGTTTTCCAGCATCTGATCGCGATACAAGCGGGCTTCGTCGAGCAGATCGTCGGGAATCTCGTTCTCGACGACTTCCTTACCCAGGCTTTCGGGCGTGAAGGTGAGCAACTTCATGCTCACCAGGTCGATCATGCCGCGAAACGCGCCCGGCATGTGCGGCGGCCCGACACCCACGGGAATCTGGATGGGCACGGGGTTCGCCTCCAGCCGCTCGCGGATTTCGTCGAGGGTGCCGTAAAAATCGGCTCCTTCGCGGTCCATTTTGTTGATAAACGCGATGCGCGGCACCTGGTAACGGTCGGCTTGCCGCCAGACGGTTTCGCTTTGCGCCTCGACGCCTTCACGCGCGCTGAACACCACCACGGCGCCATCGAGCACGCGCAGGCTGCGTTCGACTTCGGCCGTGAAATCGACGTGTCCGGGCGTGTCAATCAGGTTGACCGCATATTCTTTCCACGGAAAGCTGACGCTGGCGGAGTAGATGGTGATGCCGCGCTGCTGCTCTTCGGGGTCGAAATCGGTTTCGGTGGTTCCTTTATCGACCTCGCCCATGCGATGCGTGGCGCCGGCATAATAGAGCATCCGCTCGGTGACGGTGGTTTTGCCGGCGTCGATGTGCGCGACGATGCCGATGTTTCGAAGTTGTTCCAATTTGCGTGGCATGTTGGCCATTGTATTGTTTTTATGCGGTTTTGCCACCGCGGAAAGCGATCCTTGCCAGAGAACCTGATGTCACAATCTTCAACAAGTCCGCAGGCAATGCGAAATGCGCCATAGTAGGCGCGACTGACGGCCGACCGCAGGTCCGCTTCGCGCGGATTGACCGAGAGGCGGAGGGCAAGCGATAAAAACTCGCTGGGATCCATCAGCGCACCGTGATAGACAAGCGAAACACGCCGCAGAAAGCGACTGGCATCCGGTACACTCGGCCGTGCCATTCATCGTTTCTTGCCGCTATGTCGGCGAGATCGCCCTTGGCGCCCACACTGAATACAAAGTACAGATCATCCGGTATATCAGGGTCGTTCCTAACGACGACCTGCATGTTGCCTGGAAACAATTCTTCAGTAAATACTACGACATCCTTAAAGTGCCTCGTCAGGTCGGCGAGGGATTGGGGTTCGATGCCAAGCGCGGCGGCGGCAGCTTCAAAACGGCGGATGGCTTCATTCACGTCCAGCCGCGTTGAAGGCGTTATAGGCCCGATGCATTCGACTGGGCTTGTATCCGTCGCATGCTGTGGCACCATCGGCATCTTAGAATCTCCAGTATCGTTGCAGTATGCGCTTGGTGTTCTCAGGTGTTCTTGCCGGTCAGTGTCAAGCGACGCTTTGAAAACGGTGCATCGCCATGTTAAGATCACGATCCGGGGCATCAACCGGCCCATCAAACGGTCGCTTGTTCGCCATTGTATAACCAGGATGCCTGCCGCTCTAGTCACGTTGAACGCCAGCTTACTCGCCGCCGCCGATTTCTGGCGAATCTTGCCGGCGGCCGACGCCACACTGAATGCCATCGCCGCGCTGCTCTTGATCGCGGGCTTCGTGCTCATTAAGCAAGGCCGCGAGACGGCGCACAAACGCGCGATGCTGGCCGCTTTCGCCGTGTCGACGCTCTTCTTGGCGTGCTATTTGACGTACCACATTGGCGGCCGCATGGCGGGCAGAGAAGAAGTAAAGTTTGTCGGCCCGCCGGAAGTTCGCCGCGTCTATTTGGGAATGCTGATTAGCCACGTTTTACTGGCCTTTATCTTGCCCTGGTTGGCGATCGCCACGATCTGGCTCGGCTTAAAAGACCGGCGCGCGGCGCACCGCCGGTTGGCCCGGTGGACCTTCCCCATCTGGTTGTATGTTTCCGTGACCGGTGTTGTCATTTATGTAATGCTTTATCACGCCTACGCGCCGGCGGCGCCGGGGCCTATAATACCGTCATGAAGAGATTGACCCCAGGGTGGGCGCCGCTCGCCACGCTATTCGTTGTGTTCGTTTTGCTGGCCGGTGACGCGCTGGCGTGTCCCATGTGCAAAGTGGCTCTGGGAAGCCACGATGGCGGCCACGGCGATTTGGTGGGCGGCTTTTTTTGGAGCATCCTCTTCATGCTCTCCATGCCGTTTGTCATCTTTGGCTCGCTGAGCGCCTATATGTACATGCTCGTGCGCCGCGCGCGGCGCGAGCAGGCAAAGCGTGAGATCGCACCAGCGGCAGCCGAGAGGTTCGCCAACGCCTCGTCTGGTGAACGCTTGCCCGAAACCGTGGCCGTCGGCGAGCTACCGTCGCGGTGATGAAATACTGGCTGCTTAAAACCGAACCGGAATCGTTTTCCATTCAAGACCTGGCGGCGGCGCCGGAGCAAGCGACGTGCTGGGATGGCGTGCGAAACTACCAGGCCCGCAACTTCATGCGCGATGAGATGCGCGTGGGTGACCGGGTTCTCTTCTACCATTCCAACGCCCAGCCCCCGGCCATTGTGGGCACGGCCAAGGTGGTCCACGAAGCGTATCCCGACGCTACTGCCTGGAACCCGGCCAACCATCATTACGATCCAAAAGCCTCGCCCGAAAACCCGATCTGGCAGATGGTCGATATCCAGTTGGAAGACATCTTCGCCCGGCCTCTGGGCCTGGATGAATTGCGCAGCGTCGCGGCGCTGAAAAACATGGAGTTGTTGCGGCGCGGCTCCCGACTGTCCGTGCAACCGGTGAGAAAAAGCGAATTCGACGCCGTGCTGAAGCTCTCGCGCAAGACGGGGTGAGTTCCAATGCCTTGAGGAAAACCAGCCGTGCGCGATGAATTTCAAAAACTCGATGATCTTAGCCCGCGAGAGCTGGAAAAGATCGAGCGCACCACGCGCGAGGTCGGCCGCCATGTGTTCGATCATCTCGACGCGCGCCAGTCGAGTGTTTTTGAACGGCGCTGGTGGGACGATCGCATCATGGCCTGGGCCATGAAAGACGAGTCGGTAAAGGTGCAAATGTTTCGCTTCATCGACGTGCTGCCGATGCTCACCAGCACCGCCGCCTTGTTGGGACACCTGCATGAGTATTTTCACGATGTCGAGCGGCATCTTCCCGGCGCGGCGCGACTGGCCCTGGCGGCGGCCACGCCCGACTCGCTGCTCGGCCGGGCGCTGGCCATCGCCGCGCGGCGCAACGCCATGGGCCATGCCCGGCGGTTTATCGCCGGCACGAACACGGCCGAAGTGCTGGCCGCGGCGCGGCGAGAACGCAAGCTGCGCCGCGCCTTCACGCTTGACATTCTCGGCGAGGCGGTCACCAGCGAAGTCGAGGCGGAGCGTTACTGGCGGCTCTATCTCGACCTGATCGAAGGCATCAGCCCGACGGTCAACTCCTGGCCCGAAGTGCCGCAGATCGACCGCGCCGGCCTCGCCGAACTGCCGCGCGTGAATCTCTCCATCAAACTCTCGGCGCTCGACAGCCGCTTCGATCCGATCGATCCGGCGGGAACCATCGACCGCGTCGGCCGGCGATTGCGGCCGCTATTGCGGCTGGCCCGCCGGCACAGGGCGCACATTCATGTCGATATGGAGTCGTATCAGACGAAGGATCTGACGTTGCGCATCTTTCGCGAGGTGCTCGGCGAAGAGGAGTTTCGCGATTGGCCGCATGTGGGCATTGTCATTCAGGCGTATCTGCGCGATTCGGCCGACGATCTCAAGTCGCTGTATGAATGGGCTTGCCAGCGCGGCACACCGGTTTGGGTGCGGTTGGTCAAAGGAGCCTATTGGGATTATGAAACGATTCATGCCCAGTCGCTCGGCTGGCCCATTCCGGTTTGGCAGGAAAAATGGCAATCGGACGCCAACTTCGAGCAGCTTCTGCGGTTTCTGTTGCGGCATAACGACGTGCTGAAAACGGCGTTGGGCAGTCACAACATTCGCTCGCTGGCGCACGGCATCGCGGTCGCCCGGCACTTGGGCGTGGCGCCCAGCGCCTTTGAGTTGCAAATGCTTTACGGCATGGGCGACCAGGAGAAACAGGCGCTCGTCGATCTGGGGCATCGCATGCGCATCTACATGCCCTACGGGGAGCTGATACCGGGCATGGCTTACCTGGTGCGACGCTTGTTGGAAAACACCTCAAACGATTCTTTTTTGCGGGCCGGCTTCGCTGAAGACGTCTCGCCGGAGGAACTGCTGATGAACCCCTTGGACCAGGCTGGGCGCCATCAATCGACCGCGATTACCGCACCAAGTAAGCTGGCGCACGCACAGCCGGCTTCGTTTGCTCCCTTTCAAAATGAACCGATTATTGATTTCGCCGTTGAGGAAAACCGCGCGGCGATGCAGCAAGCCCTTGAAGACGTTCGCCGCTGTCTTGGAGGCCATCAACCGCTTTGGATTGACGGGCAAGCGGTTGACACGCCCGAGCGGCTAACTTCGATCGATCCTTCGCGCCGCGACCGCGTGGTCGGCACGAGCGGCTCGGCGACCGCCGAACACGCCGACCAAGCGGTGGCCGCGGCCAAGCGGGCCTTGCCGGCCTGGCACGCGCTGGGCGTTGCGGCACGGGCCGACTTTCTGCACCGCGCCGCCGATGGTTTGCGCCGCCGCCGTATGGAGCTTGCCGCCTGGGAAGTGTACGAGTGCGGCAAAAGTTGGCGCGAGTCTGACGCCGACGTTTGCGAGGCCATCGACTTTTGCGATTACTACGCCCAAGAAGCGGTGCTCTTGCAAGGTGCCGCGGAACGGCCTTTCGAGGTCGTCACGGACGCGGCGACGGGACGGCCTGGGAAGGCCATCCTCCACGGCGTCGACGTGCCGGGCGAGGAGAACCGCTTTGTGTATGGGCCGCGCGGCGTGGCGGCGATCATCGCTCCGTGGAATTTTCCCTTGGCCATTTTGACCGGCATGACCACGGCGGCCCTGGCGACCGGCAACACCGTGGTGATGAAGCCCGCCGAACAATCGCCGATCATCGCCGCCAAACTAATGGAGGTTTTCAACGAGATCGGCTTGCCCGACGGCGTGTTGAATTATCTGCCGGGCCTGGGAGAAACTGCCGGCGCGCGGTTGGTGGAACATCCCGATACGGCCATCATCGCCTTCACCGGTTCGCGCGGCGTGGGATTGGCGATCAACCGTCGCGCCGCCGAAGTTTCCGCGTCGGGCATTGGGCACGTGAAGCACGTGATCGCGGAAATGGGCGGCAAAAACGCTATCATCGTCGATGACGACGCCGACCTGGATGAGGCCGTGCTGGCGGTGGTCAAAAGCGCGTTTGGGTATCAGGGCCAGAAGTGCTCGGCATGCTCGCGCGTGATTGTGCTTGCGGCGGTGTATGACGCCTTCGTCCATCGCCTGGTGGAGGCCAGCCGCAGCTTGCAGGTTGGCCCGGCGGAAGACGCCGCGACCAGCGTGGGTCCGGTGATTGATGCCGAGGCGTTTGAGCGCGTGCGGCAATATATTGAAATCGGCCGGCGTGAGGCGCGCGAGTTGTTGTCGATCGATGTTGGTTCGTTGGCGGGCGAAGGCTTTTTTATCGGGCCGCACATTTTTGCCGACGTGCGCCCCGACTCTCGGCTTGCGCAGGAAGAGGTCTTTGGGCCGGTGTTGGCGGTGATCCGCGCGGCCGACCTGGACGAGGCGTTCGCCATTTTGAACGGCACGCCATACGCGCTGACGGGCGGCATTTTTTCACGCAGTCCGGCGAATCTTGAGCGTGCTCGGCGCGAGTTGCTGGTGGGCAATTTGTATCTCAACCGCGGCATCACGGGCGCGTTGGTGGGCCGGCAGCCGTTTGGCGGCTTCAAGATGTCAGGCATGGGCAGCAAGGCCGGCGGCCATGATTATCTCTTGCAATTCGTGCTGCCGCGCACCATTACCGAAAACACGATGCGCCGCGGCTTCGCTCCGCCCAGCGGCGGCGCCGCGGGAGTACAGGATGGGGAATAATATCCGTTTACAGATGGTTCCACTGACAAATTCGTGGGTGGTTTTCGCGCCGATGGGCGGGGTGACGTTCGCGTTTTCAAAGGCATGGCCGGGCAAATAAATGATCGGTGAGATGTACGGAAAGGCAATGAACCCTGGCCCGCCTTGACGGGCCAGGGCCAAGCGAGTCATTTACCCGCCCGGATCTGGATATCCCTTGTCAGGTTGCTCGCCAGCAGAGCCTGACTCCGTTTCGCCAGACACCGATCATTCTAACACGTAGAATCTGCTTTCAATTGCCAACCCATTTATTTGCCCGGCAAATGCCTTAAAAAACGCATCGTGGCCTTGCTATCCAGCCAAAATCCACCCACAAATTCTTCGGAGGAGGCAAGAAGAAGAAGCGGATCATTTCGCATCCGACACGCTCATTCCGCCAATTGCGCTCGAACAATTCCTCAGTTGCCACGGCAAAACCTTGACGAATGATGAAATCCATGATTTCGCGGAGTCCATCGGGGTAGGCCCTGGCATTGTAGTCGGCC
>DASVGM010000413.1:0-6460 GCA_036379555.1 Pirellulales bacterium
GCCGGACTATGGCTTGCCAACAAGTTTGTTGAAGATGCCCTCGGCTTGCCCGAGGGAGTTTTCACGTTGGCCGTCTAGACCGACGGCCTTCCCCAAACCCCCGATTTTCCGCCGCTTGGCCGCCGCAGGCGGCCAAGCGGCGGAAAATCGGAGAAGGGATTGGTGGCAAATGCCTCGTTTAGACGGCGAACGTGATTCTCCACCCGGCAAGCGGGTGGCATCAACGGGCCAACGCCGCCGCGACAAAACGAAGTGAGAGGCTATCCGAAAACTCGGATTTCGCCGTGGCAGCGTATCGTGGGGCGGCTCGCCGAGCCGTCTTTCGCTTCCAGACGGGCCGGCGGCCCGCCCCACGGCGAGTTTTCGGATAGCCTCTAACAACTGTCACCCCTTCATGTTGCGATTTGAGACGGTGCCGGCCGGTGGGCAATGCGGGCTAGGCGTTTGGCAATTCGATGTTTCCCGGTGGCTTACTCTGTTACCAATACCCCCCTATCAGTCTATTGGCGGTTTCCGACAGTTGACCACGCGGTATCGGTTCGGCCGGCACAGAATGGCTCGTTTTCGGCTCATAGCCCGAGTACACGCTCATTCCTATCGATTGAACAAAAACGCCGGGCTGTTCAGCAAGGCCCAAGCGAGATCCTGCGCGCCCAGCAGCCGATAGGCTTCGGGTTGGCCGGCGGCCGCGGTGGATAATCGCTGTAACGCCGCCAACTCGCCATCAATGGAACGGAAATAGTTAGCCAAGGCCGCCTTTTGTTCGGGCGTGCGGCCGTCAGCGGCCACGGCGAGAATGGCCGCGATCGGGGCCGGCGGCCCTTGCAAACTGAGCGGACGTTTGGTGGCGGTTACCGAAATACGGAAACGGCCGATCGTATGTTGGCCGCCAAATTGCTGGTCGAGAGTGAAGGTGAGCGACGCGCCGCCGGCGTGCGCAATGTCGTGCGACGTTTCAAAAATCGCTGTGTGTGCTTCGCCAAACTTGGGCGCCACCGCCCAACCGCTGGCGCCTTGCGGGTTGCCATCGATGGCCAGATTGATCGGGAAGCCGCTTTGAGCGAAGTCGGCCTGGGCGTTTTGCAAGCCGACCGGCTTAGCCTGAGCGGCGTCAGCCGCGGGCGCGGCCGTCAACTTGAATTCGTTCAACACGAGGTTGCCGTTGGGCGCGCGGCCCGGTCCCTTGGCGGGCAAACTGTCGTCGGGCAATAATTCAAGCCGCACGCCGGTGATCGCCGGCAAGTCGGTCTGGACGGTGATTGTATAAGTGTCGGCCGCCGGCGCGCCGCCCGAGAGCAACACGGAACCATCGGCTTGCCGCGTGAGCGTGGCGCCGCCGGCCGAGGCCAGGCTGGCCGGTTCCAGCGTCAACCAGTGAATTTCCGCCTGGTTTTGCTCCCATTCCGCTTGCCTTTTTGGCAGCACATCGCGCTCATAAACGGCCAAGGCGACGGCATGTTTTTCCTGCTCCTCTTTTTCCGCCCGAAACGTGTCCAGCGTCGCGGCCACTTCTTGCTCGCTGGGCGGCCGGCAAAGCACCGCGAAGAAGATTTCTTCAATCACCTTGCGGTCGTCCTTCTCGCTCGCCACCAGTTTGCTGATGCGGTTGATCGGCGCGGCGATGGCGCGGGCGATGGTCGGGCCGTTCACCAGGTTCAGCGCCTGGCCCAGCATGACGCCGGTCGAACGCTCGCACTCGCAGGCGCTCTCGCGCGGCGGCTTGCCGAAGAGATTCAAAAAACCGTCTTCAAGCTGCACGCCGCTGTCGGGCAACTGCGTGGCCAAAAAGTTGGCCGGCACGCCGGGCAAATGAATCTCCGTGCCCGTGGCGCGGTGGATGGCGTCATACAGCGTTTCGGCCGGCAGACGGCGGGCCAAGGCGTGCGAGTAGTTGATCTCGTCGTCTTTGTTCCAGGGGTTCGTGGCCAACGAGTGCTGGTAAACGCGCGATTTGCAGATCGTGCGAAACAACTCCCGCACGTTGAAGCCCCCGGCGATGAAGTCGTCGGTCAAGCGCTGGAGCAACTCCGGATTGGTCGGCGGATTGCCGGCGCGAATGTCGTCGAGCGGCTCGATGATGCCCACGCCCAAAAGATAACCCCAGATCCGGTTCACGTAGCTCTTGGCGAAATAGGGGTTTTCTTTGGCGGTGATCCAGCGGGCAAGCTGCTCGCGGCGATTGGCGCGTGCGGGCACCTGGCCGCCATGCGTGAAAGGAAACGATGGCGCGGCGACTTGCCCGGTGCGAACGTGCGTCACGTCACCGCCGGCGCGGTCAAAAACCACTTCCACCAAAGGCAATGGTTGCTCCACCGCGCTGCCGCCGATGTTTCGCCCGGCGTATTCGGGGGCGGGCTTGCGGCCAATCTGCGCGAAATACGCCGCCAAGTGATAATACTGGTCTTGCGTCCAACGCTCGAACGGATGATCGTGGCACTTGTTGCAGTTGAACCGCACGGCCAAGAAAAGCTGCGTGGTGTTTTCCATCGCGTCGCCCGGATCGCGCAACACCTTATAATAAGCGGCGGGCGGATTATCGAGCGTCGAACCGCTGGCGGTCAGCACGGTATAGACAAACTGGTCGTAGGGCATGTTGCCGGCCACCGCCAGTTCGATCCAATTGCGCAAGGCCCAGGCGCCTTCTTCGCCCAAAAACTTGCGGTTCACCTGCAACAGGTCGGCCCACTTGTTCGTCCAATTCTCCACGTAATCCGCGCTGCCGATCAAGCGGTCGATCAACTCGTCGCGCTTGAGCCGGCTGTCGCGCGGGTCGGCCAAAAAGGCTTTCACCTGCTCGGGAGTGGGCGAAACGCCCAGCAGATCGAGATATAGGCGGCGGATAAAATCGGCGTCGCCGCACAACTCGCTCGGCAAGATACGCAGCTTCCGCAGCTTGCCATACACCAACTCGTCAATGTGGTTGTTCGTCGGCGTCGCTTGCCAGGCGAAGCCGGAGCGATCGCCCATCACGATGACCGTCGTGGCGGCATACGCTCCTTCATAGCGGGCCAACATGGCCGCTTCGCCGCGGCGAACGGCCGTGGCCAGCCCTTGCTTATCGACTTCGATCTTTTCCGTCAGGCTGCTTTCGATGAACGCTTCGGCCGTTACGTCGCGCACGCGACCGTCGCTATAAGTGGCCACCACCGCGAGCTGCTGGCGCATGCCGGGCAGCGGAATCACCGGATTTTTGGGAAAGATGTCGATGCTCGTCACGCGCGGGCTGTCGAGATCGAGCTTGACGCCGGCGGCGATCCAAGCGCGAAGCAACTCATAATACGGTTCGCCGCGATGCGTGAGCACGCCGCCCACGTGCGGCACGGCGCCGGTCGGCTTGAGCAACATCAGGCTCTGATCGGGGGCGGCGCGGTTGAAACGCCGGCCGGCCAAATCGTCCGTCAGCGCGCGGTGGTCAAACAGCGGATCGTAACCGCGCAGCGACAACTTGAAGCCGTTCTTGCCCTGGGCCGCTCCGTGGCAGGTGCCACTATTACAACCCAACTTGGAAAGAACGGGCTGCACGTCGCGCACGAAACTGACGGGATAAGGCTGCGCTTGGCCGCTCACCGTGACCGGCGCCACGACCGTTTTTCCGTTGAGCGTGAACTTCAGTTCGCCGGCGCCAGCGGCCTTGGGCCGCACCTGGCCGGCGGGCGAGAGCGAAACAACGGCCTCTGGGACTTCGCTTCGCACCAGCCGCGTGACATCAACGCGTTCGCCCGAATCAAGCTCACCGGTGACGAGCAATTGGCGGTAATCATAGGGGTGTTTTAACTCGATGGCGGCCGGCGTGACCTCGATGCGCAACAGCGTCCGGCCTGCCGGCACTGTTTCCGGCACTGTTTCCGGCGCGCGGCCGGCGGCTGCCGCGGCGAACGCTGGCGCGGCGCAGGCCAGCGCGAGAAGAAGCAAGACGCAACGAGCGATTCGCAGTGAGCGGTTCAAGGCTTTAAGCTCCCAAGGGCGTGCGATGCCGGCCGCGTGAAATCGCCGGACTGACATCAATATAGGCACAACGAAACCTGCCTGGCAACGGACAGCACGGTTTCCGTGCGAGGTTGCCTGGCGGCTTGATTCGCGTTACGCTATTGCTGCCACGACGATTCTTTTTCATTGCGATCGATACACACTCATGGCGCGCCAAGAAGAAGACCGTGAAGATTTATTGCGTGAGGCGACCGCGCTCGTCGAGCGCGCCGAGTTGCACACGGCGAGCGAGGCCGAGGCGGTGGTTGTCGGCTTTCGCCGCGACGGCGCCGCCAGCGTTTTTTTGGGCGGCGAACCGGTCTACCAATTCAACCCCCGCGGCGAGCTGCGCCGGGCGTACCATCAGGGTTTGCTCTATAAAGCGGAACGCGGCCTGCTCGTTTCACTCCGCCGCCGGCGCGTGCCGGGCGAAGTGCAATTGCTTCGCCAGGAATTATCCGCCGAGGAAGGCCGGCTCTTTTTGGAGGAGTTGACGCGGCGCATGACCGCGCTGCGCCATGACCTTCAAAGCGGCCAATTCAAGCTGATCGGCCAGGCGCCGGAATCCACCGACGTTTTTCGCCGCATCGCCGCCTGGCTTGACGTTCTGGTTCTACCGCCGGCGGTGGCGACCGGTCCTCGCGCCGGCGGATGAATAATTCGCGTTAAAGCAATTTGTCCCGAACGTCTTGTGAATCAGTAGCGTGTAGTCGGAAAAGGCACGCAGGCTCGTAACCACTTGGCTCACTTTCCTGGCCGGCGGCGCGATTCGCGTCGCATCTTATTCACTCGCTTCGCGCGCACCATCAAACGGGCCTTCGACACGAATGATTGCCGCTCGAATCGCATGCATCAACCGTTCGGCGATATCCGCTTTGCGCACGTCGTACGTCAACTCTGGAATCTCAGCATGGCCGGGGTCGCCTTCGAGCGGGTGCGGAGCCACCGTTGCTCCGCTCTTTCTTACCTCTGACGCCTGCACCACCGCGATGAAGTATTTTTTGCCCGCCCGCCCTTTTGCCGCCTCAGCCTCCGCTGCATGAAAGGAGGCTCGCCCCAATGACAATCCTGTGACATCGAGCTTATTTGGTCGAAACGCCAACGGATCGACGTACCCATCATCTGGTCGATACCAGCACGCCGGAATTCGCCGATAAAGAAGCTCGTTGTCGGCAATGGCCTCATCGCTCGCCATGGCAAAAGTCGATCAGTTCGGCCGACCAAGGTTGTGCCTGATCACGTCGCCGTCGCGATACACGCGCAACTCAACTGCGCCCTCAAGGTCGATTTCGATCGTGAGAAAGGTGTCCGTAAGCTCGTATTGAAATGCGATCCCTCCGTCGCCCGTCGGCGCAACATTCGTCGGCACCGGCATCCCAGCACCGCGCAGGCGGCTCACCACTCCGGTCGCGCCGGCAATGGCGATGGTCGTGGGGGCATCGATACCGTCGTCTTCGACGGTCTCCGGATTCCGCCCCCACTCAATCAGCACATCGTCGACGATTCTTCGCCAACCCTCGCGGCGCGTTCGCTCAGCGGCGGCGATCGTCAGGCCGTCAAATTGACCCCAGGGGACGTCGTTCTGCTCTTCAACCAGAGTGTAACGGATGTCTCGGCTCGACAGTGTAAGGGCCCGGCTCTCACGTTTCATCTCTCAGTCCCCAATAGTGGTGTGCTGTTTTGGCTGTCAGATCCTTAAATGCATTGGCGATTGTCAACCGACCCAGATCGAGACCTGCGCCGAAGTCGGAATCGATTTCACGGTTAATCGGCCCTCGTGCGGTCAGCGAAAAGACCAGCAGTTCTTCGCCGCCCCGCTCGTTCATTCCATGCCTGATTTCGACATGGAGTTGCCCACGACGCGGACAAATCTCATATTGCCATGAACCGGCGATCGTTTCCAGTGACAACCCGTGCGGAACGGTGGACGGCTGGCTGAGAGGAGGGAACAGAGACGCCCAGTCGCGCGGCTCGCTCCAAACGCTCGCTTTTGGAAGATGGTTCAGATAGGTGACCTCCCAAAGCTCAACACTCGGTCGAACCGCCAATTCGCAGCTTAAGAAGTCGACGAGTTGTTGGAAATAGCGATCGAACTCTTCGCGGATTTCCGGATAGCGTGGGTAATCTTTGCCCGACGCACCCTTCCAATTTAGATGAAAACGGCCATTTTGGATCTGAATCATCCGGTCACCACGCCGATTCAGAATCTGCAGTCGCGAAACGGGCATTTGAGTCAGTGTCAGCGAGACGCGAGGTATGAGCGAAAGCCGCTCATTGCCAAAGTCGATGAAATGGGGCGCAATCGGCGCAGCATCGTTTGCGGCGGTCCAATCGTCTCCCAGACTCTTCCAGAAGGCGCCTAATAGGCCGGAATGGAAGCTGGCAATGGGTTGAAACTGTACTCCAAGCACGCGCTCGACGACGGGGGCACGCTCAAAATAAGGCACGCTAGGAGATAGCATTAAGTAAACCCGACTAATCGATCTTCGTCTGA
>DASVGM010000414.1:0-2835 GCA_036379555.1 Pirellulales bacterium
GCTACGCGGCAAAAACGCGCTGGTGAATGTCATTCCCTATAACCGGGTCAGCGGGTTGCCCTACAAAACGCCTTCGGCCGGAGCGCTGGAACGATTCACGGCGATTCTCTCGCAGGCGGGCATCAGCGTGCAGGTGCGTCAGCGTAAGGGCGACCGCATTGACGCGGCCTGCGGTCAATTGCGGCGTTCGCGTCTGGCTGGCGCGCCGATGCTTGAGGCCGATTAGGGAACGCCCTCCTTGGCATTCCCTGGGGGCTGACGAGTAATGCTCGATTGGTGTTGGTTACAACTGATACCGATGACGCTTACTAGAACGAATTGAAACCGCCCCAAACGCCGTAGTTCGCGCCGCCAAAGCCGCCACCGAACCCGCCAAAGCCGCCGCCGTACCCCGTGCCGTAACCAAAACCATAGGGTGAGTAAAGGCCGGGATAATAGCCATACCCGTAGCTAGGATAAGAGTAGCCGTAGCCTCCGTAGTACGGCATGTAGCCGAGGCCGCCGCCGTAATAGCCGCGGTGGTGATGGTATCCATAACCACCAAAGCCTCCGTAGCCACCAAAGCCTCCAAAGCCGTGATGATGATGAGCCAAGGCGGGCGAGGCGCCGAAGGCCAACGCGGTAAGCATAACCAATGGAATCAAAAACCGTTTCATGACAAATCCTCCTCTGCGGTGATAATCGTTTCACGAGAGGCCGGGTCGTGTGACTCTGGTCGCTCCCTCGTTCTCTGCCATAGAAGATAGGCAAGCGGTATGCCAAGTCGCCGCAGCATCGCGGAATCACGGTGTTTTCAGACGTTTTTGAGAAGACCGTTGCCGAGATCACGCGACGGCGGGATTAATCGCGCCATCAAAATGATGACTGACACTCGCGTTGAGACGCATCATGGCATTGGGCTGGATTCGTGCCTTGTCCAGACTTGATTTTCGGGTTTGACTCGACTGGAGCATGGGCCTCCTGGCCCGTCACGTTCGCTTGGTGACGGGCTAGGAAGCCCATCCTACATTGCGACCGCCAGGCGGCCCCCGAGGATTTAGCGTGGACAAGGCAGTATGCTTTCCCGGTCAGGCCTTGCCATGCGGAGCTGTTTTGCCTATTCTTCGGCCCCTTGGCCGGTCATTTCTCGCTCGTTCCGAGCAACAACATGCCAAATCCGCTCACGGTTCGACGACTACTCGCGCTGGCTTTATGCCTCTTGATGGGTTGCGCTGTTTCGCCGGGAGCGAAAAAATCGTCGGCCGCTCTGGCAACCGATCCAACTTCCGCGACTTCCAACAGCCCGACAAACAGCGGCCTCGCCTCACCGCCCACGGCTGTCAACGGTTCAAATTCAGCGGCCGCGCCGGCCGCCGGTCCATCGGCGGCGAATGCCAATCCGGCCGGCGCCGCCAAAAGCGCTTCGTCGTCGGCGCCCGATCCGCGAGTGCTGGACGATGTGCTTGCCCAAATTGGCGAACTTGGGCCGATTGAGCCGGAGGCCCGCAAGCGGCTGATCGACGATCTTCGCCAAACCGACCCCAGCTACTGGCCAATGCTGGTGCAAACCTTCCGCGCTTCGCTTGAATATCGCCGCCGCAGTCAGCAAAAGGCCGCGGAGCCTGCTGCGAATGACGGCCCGGAAAACGGCGCCACAGAAGTTCTGGCGCCGCCTGGCGCCGAACCGCGTCCCGGCTCTGAGATAGTCCAACTTGGCCAGGCGCCGCGAGCCGCCGCCAACCACATTATTCCAGTGGCGGCGAACATGCCGGCCTCTTCCGCCTCCGCCGCACCGGCGGGCCTGCCGGCCGCTGGCGGCAAGCCGCCGGCGCCGCCCGTCGTGCAGGCAGGATCGGCCAAGGGCGAAGCAGCGTCTGATTGGCGGCGGCATTTGGACGCGGCGATCGCTGAATTGGAGCGGCAGACGCGCGAGCACACGGGCGAAGACGACGCCTGGACCAAGCAGGTTTATTTGCGATTGCTCGATCTGGCCGCCGGTCGCCGCGACGACGCCTTGAAGCCCATCAGCGGCCTGCCGCCCGCCCAGCAAGATTATTGGGCCAGACAAATCTTCGCGCTCAGTGCGTCCTTGGATCAAGGCACGACCGACGCGGGTCGGCGCGCGGCCGAGGCTGGCCTGCATTTATCGCGCGCCGTGGCCGCCTTGGGCGAACAAGCGCCGTTGGTCGTGCATAACCTGGCTTTTTGCACCGACGTTCATAGTTATGGCGTGCTAAAGCGGTTTGAGCCGGCCGAGTTTCACGCCGGACAGCAGCTTTTGCTCTACGCCGAAATTGAGAATTTCAAGAGCGAAGAAAGCGCCCAAGGTTTCCATACCTCGCTCGAAGCGAGCTACCAGATTAACGATCGACAAGGCCGGCGCGTGGCGCACGATGAGTTGTCGCTCACGGAAGAACACTGCCAGAACCGCCGCCGCGACTTTTTCGTGCGTTATTTTATTACCCTGCCTAAAAACATTTACGAAGGCGATTACACGCTCGATCTGACCGTGGAAGACAAACTCGGCCACAAAATCAATCAAGGGTCGATCGATTTCAGCGTGAAAACGAAGTAATCGCCGATTTCGGAGCGTTTTGCGACGGTGGCGCGGCAGGCGGCCAGGTAAACCACAAAAATTGCAGTGGTATCTGTAACATTCGCGGAATTAGGTTACACTAACGCATTGAGCCGCCCGTTTTTTACGCGAGTGGCATACATCTTTGTACGGCCGTTCAGGGATGACCTAAAGGAGTGTGATGACTGCATCCGCTGCTGTTTTAACTTTGCCGTGGGTAGAAGAACCGGACGACCGGCTCCCGCTAGCCGCGCGCGCCGGGCGATTGTTGTCGCTGGCTG